>NZ_LZMM01000001.1:0-16094 GCF_001665945.1 Kocuria sp. ICS0012
TGGGCACGGTGATCATCCTTCCAGGCCAACCGCGCGGGTCAGCCAGGTCCGGTGTCACCTATCCGTACAGCAGTCCCCCTTGCCGGCTTGTCTGCATGCATGCAGACAAGCAAGCTACTTGTTGGCCTCTCGGATGTCGCGAGCGATGTCGTACTTGTCGCCGCGCTGCTCCAGCTCTCCCCGCTGAGGGATGTGCTTAGGTGACGGCCGCAGAAGTAACCCATCCTTGGTGACCGAGATTCGCGCGCGAGGATAGTACATACGCACCGCAAGAAGATTCGTCTTGAAGGCCGCTCTGAACTGCCTGGTCTGGCTGTAGTTGCCGCCGAACTGCTCTTCCAGCTGGTGCCACGTGACCCGAGACTCCCTCTTCCGCATCCTGTACATACGGTGGACAAGCCAGCAGTAGATGTCCAAGCGCATGGGGTGGGTTTGCAGCTCCCGCAGCACATCAGTCGCGAGAGGCACAGCCCCGTCGATCGAACGGGCGAACTCCGGGGAGACTTCGATGTAGCTCCCCATCAGTGGCGCCTCTCCATCGTCGTCATCCCCGGCATGCCAGAGGCTCCAACTCGATGCAACACTGAGCTGCCGCCCCTGGTCTCGCCAAGACCCCTCGGCCCCTCCCTCCGCCGACAGATCGAGGATCGTGATGCGCGCCCTCACGAGGCGGTTCAGCTGATCCATCACGCGTCGTCGCTGTGTGCCCCCACCCGTCGTGAGTCCGATCTGCCGCATGAAGTCCTGCAAGCTCTCGCCAAGCTCAACCCGTATGGGTTGTCCGTCTGTCCTCCCCTGCATCTTGATCTCAGTAGTCAGCCAGATCAGGAACAGCCGGGGCACGGACCCAAAGGGGAAACCTCGCCGAATCGATCCGTCCCTACTCGGGAGCAGTGCAGGCTCGATCAGCAGCTTTTTGTTGCCGTTCGTGCGCTCCCAGAAATGCTTGTCCTTGGGGTCTCGGTAGGGGAGGCACAGCTGCGCTAGTTCAACCGGGAGGTAGCTACCGGCTCGGATGCGCCCCTCATCCATCAGCTCGTTGGCACGAGCCATGTGGGGCATCACTTCCCGGATGAGGCGGGTTGCGGGTGATTCCTTCGGGGGAGTGGGGGGGGTGCAGTCGCCGTCCCCGTTCGCTACGCTAGGCATGCAAGCACCTTTCTAGGATCTAACCCCCGGTGAGTCCGACAACTCGCCGGGGGTTCCTTCATTGTATGGGTAGAACTTTGCCAACCCATGAGATCACTATTCAAACATGTTACCCCCGTGGGCCTGTGGATATCACTCGTTGTCCACGGTCATTAGGTGACGCTCCTCGTCCACGGTCATTAGGTGACGCTTTGAACCCATCACTCCTAGTCAGAGCCATGCTAGAGGGGAGTTAAGTGGTCTCCGCGTACAGGTTATCCACGGTCATTAGGTGACGCTCGGCGCGGTCATTAGGTGACGGGTGTGGGGGCGTTTGCCCAAGTCAGGGCGGGGTTTTGGGCTGTCCCCTATAGATTTTTTCCTCTAGATAGATCCCTTGTAGTAATCCGGGTGGTAACGGTGGATCTGTGGACAACCCCAGGTGCCACAAGATGAAGGGGGGTCTACCTCTACTTCTAGTCCTGCATCGCTGCTCAGAGGAAGAAGACCACAAGCAGAGCTCCGACTGCACCAGAGCCCCATCCCACGATGGCGATCACTGCATCAGAGCCGAGCTGTTGGATTGAGGGGAGATCGTTCGCTGCTGCGGTGAGGTTCTGCCAGATCCCGGCAAGGACCGGCCGTGCGGACAGGGATACTCCACATCCGCCCAGAAAGATTGCGATGCCCAGGTAGAGGGCCCAGCGGCGATGGATTCGCCACCAGATCTTCCAGGCTACGAGCAGCGGGATTGCCGAGACCGCGCACATCAAGAACAGGGACGAATACCACGCTCCCGCGGGGAGCGTGTCAGCGGGTGCGGTCCAGGTCTCGGGCAGCAGAGACATCACAAGGTCGTACATCCTGCGTTCCTTCTATATAGCAAACATGCTTGTCAGTAAGCATGCATACATGCAGGGATGGGGTCGCATCCTGGGGGCGACCGGACCGACATCATTCGCGACATTCGTTGTTCCCTGTAGACAGCGTAATATATTGGATGTAATGTTGTTGACAAGAGATCGTCTTTGAAAGGACTGCCATGACCGGGAAACCCGTCTTCTACTCCATCGGGGCCGCCGCCACCAAGCTAGGCGTGCATCGAGTTCTGCTGAATCAGCGCGTGTCTGATGGCCAGCAGGCTCCCGATGCGCTGCTGGCGGCCACCAGCAAGAACCGCCCGGACCAGCCAGTGTGGACGGCCGAGACCCTGGAGCACTGGGGGGAGGTTGACCCGGGTGAGCCGACTGTGTACTACACGACGAACGCGGCCATCAAGTACCTGGGCATCCCCGCGCCGACGTTCAACATGCACCGCCGTACGAAACAGGACATCCCCGCTGACGCCCACGTGCTGCGCTCAGCGACGGGGGAACCGCAGCCGGTGTGGACGGCGGCAAGTCTTGACCAGTGGCACAAGGAAGTGCGGGCGATGGTTTCCGAGCCACGCAAGCCCCACGGGTTGTCGGTGTATGCGCCCGCCGACGCGGCCGTGCTCATGAACATCACCCGCAGCGCGTTCGAGAGGATGCTGCGCGAGCACCCCATGCTGGCGGATCTGGTCACCCTTGACAGCGAGCCCGAGCTGGCGTGGACGGGCAAGCACCTCGACGCCTGGGCGAAAGACGCAGAGGTTTCCATCAAGCGCCGCAAGCCCAGGGCGATGACCTACTACTCGGAGGACGAGGCCCCCAAGCTGCTGGAGATCACCCGAGCAGAGTTCGCCAAACTCATGCGATCCCACCCGCTGGCTCCCGAAGCACTGGTGGTCTCTCCGGCCGCCCACGCCTGGGCCAAGGACACGCTGGTCGAGTGGCACACCACTGCCACCGGGCAAGGCGGTGCCGCGTGAATTCCTCAGAGTTCCGCCTGAAAACGGGTCTGCTGGGCTTCTCGCCCACCTCGCTGAACATCATCTTCGAGGAGCTGGACGGCACGGCCCTGGATGTCCTCCATGGCCGTGCCCCTGTGCCCGAGCACGTGGGCCAGATCGTCAGCGCATGGTGGGAGGAAACCATCACCGCCGTGGACAACGCCGTCGATGACGCCGTCACAGCGTGGGAGGCCCATGGGCAGCCGGCGCAGCTGACCCGCTACGCCCACCACGACCAGTTGCCAAGCAAGCTCGGTGCGCACGCGTCCTCCCTCCAGTCCTGGGACTACCACCTCGGGCTCATCGTCCGAGCGCTGGAGAAGGCCGGTGTGCCCTACGAGATCGCCACGATCGAGGACTGAGCCATGAGTGGCATGAAAGATCACCTGCGGATCGTGCTGCGTGAGGCGCGCGCCACCGTGGCGCAGATGGAATCGGAGCGCGCCACCACGGCGGCCGCGGCGCACTACCACGTGTACCAGGTGGCCCACAGATTCCTCGTAGCGCCCGATGCTTTCCCCACCCGCCCCCAATGGTCACCCCGGGGCAAAGAGGACGCGAGAGAGGAGCACGAGGCCGTAGCTGCCGCACTCTCCTTGAACTCGACACACGAGAGCACCCCCGGGAGCGCCGATGGCGTGCGGGGGTGCTCTCGTGTGCGGGGGTCAGCTGCGGGTGGTGAGGTGGTAGGGGATCTCGGCGGCGTCGAGGTCGAGCATGACCAGGGCGAGGTAGGCGTCCCAGGTCTCCACGGAGCGGGCCTTGATCCCGGTTTCGTGGTGGGCTAGGACGCGCTTGGCGGGGTAGCGGGTGAGTGTGACGGGGGTGGGGGTCTGGCGGTAGGCGGTCCGGTGCTGGGCGGCCGCGGCCGCGGCGTCGGCATCGACTTCCTGGGCCCACCCGCGCACGGTGTCTGAGAGCCAGTCGGGCACCGGGTACTTGCCGGTGCGGATGCGCCGGAAGCGGCGCGGGTCCATGCCGAGTTCGTCGGCGACGTCCTGTGGGCGGAAGCCGAGGCGGGCGGTGATGGCGGCGAGGGTGGCGGCATCCATGGGTGTGGGTCTTCCTCTCGGGCGGTGTCTTAGTGCGTGGGGGCGGGGGAGTTGGCCGCGTGCGGGTGGGGGTGGACGCCGGTGGCCTTGCGCAGCGCCCGGGCCTCGGCGCAGCTCAGGCCGGCGGTATCGAAGTCGGCGGTGTAGCCGGTCACGATGGCGTCGCCGGTCAGCGACGCCGGGGCCTCCGCAGCGCCCGCGAGCGCGTCGAGGACGGTGTTGGCGCGGATGTTGGGGTGGTGGTGTCGGGCCCGGCCCAGATCTGGAGGCGGGAGGTGCCGGTGCGCTGGCACAGGCTGGTGAGGGAGTCCCCGAGGTGGGCGGCGAGCGCTGTATCGGGGTGGCGGGGGTCCAGGCTGATGGTGGTGACGCGATGGGCGGGGTTGGCGGGGATCAGAAGGGCTCTCATGGGGGTCTCTTTCGGTGCCGGGTGGTGGGGCTGCTGCCCCGCTGACATAAGCGATACTACAGTGACGTTATATGTCTTTCAAGGTGTTGGGGTGCTGGTGGAGGGCCAGGGCCAGTGGTGGGACGGGTTCGGGGGCGGTGCCGTTACCGGCGGTGCCGCAGATCAACACGGTGCCGGTGAGCAGGCCGGCTCCGATGGCGTCGGCGAGGATCATGGCGGGCAGGTTGAGGGGCCCTGCTGCGGGGCGGGTCCAGAACTGGGTGCCGGCCCCGGTGCGGGCGAGCGTCAGGCCGTGGTGCCAGAGCTGCCCCGGCGGGGCCGGGGGCAGGCGGGTGAGGGTGAGTTCTCCGGTGTGGTCGATCACGGCCACGCTGGGGGTGTGCATGACCCACAACAACTAATCCACCGTCCCCGGTCCTCGTCGCGGTATGGGCAATTGTGATGTTGCTCATGATGGTCGCCAGCTTGGCCTTCGCGGTGTGGACGGCACTCGACCGAATGTGGGCGTGGCGGAGACAGCGCAAGCTCAGAAGAGTGTCCCCTGACCGGTAGTAACTTTGCGTAGCAGAGTTGCCACGGCCTCAGAGCCGTAGCCGTGGGCGCGCACGTGATCGCGCAGCACGCGTGCGCTCGTTGCTGCTTGGTCTCGTGACGGAAGAAGGCTGCGGTTGGCTGCTGGTTGTGGTGCCCGCGTGCGGCGCAGTCGGTCATATTGTCGAAGGCAGTACCGGCGTAGAGGTGCGTGCTCGGGCTGTCTTCGACGCGCACGCAGATGGGGTTGTCGCACATATGGCACACGTGCAGCTCGTCAAGGGTGGCGAGGCTGCCGGTGACCAAGGCGAGGGCGTAGCGGTGGGCGCGGATCATCCGCGGCCCCCCGTCGGGGGTGGGGGTCCAGAAGCGGCCGTAGCCGTCGTCTCCGATGGCCCCAGTCCATATCCAGCAGTCTTGCGTTGCCGGGCCGGCAACGATCTTGGAGCGGAAGCGGGTTACCCCGGTTCCATGCGTGGCCTCACGGTAGCTTTGCATCTGATGCTTCTTATCAGCTCTTCCGTGTATGACTCCTGTCCTCGGTCTCGCGCAGAATCACCTCGTGAACTAGGTTGGGGCCGACTATCTTGTCCATGGCTTTCTTAATACCTGCGATATCATCCCCGATGTTGCTTATGGTCTTGTACCCCAAGTGCCCACGGGCCGAGTACATGTCCCAGTCCAAGACGTACTCGGTCTGCGGCTGCCGCTTTCCTTTGATCCCGTCATACGTGAGTGTGATGGTGTACTGCGTGGGCAGCTCGTTGCGTCCGTGACGCATGAAAATAGAATCCCATGTCGTCCCCCAACGCTGACCAGGGACCAACACGGAGAGCGTTTTCGGGTAATGCAGCGGGGTCTCGTTAGTCGGACCGTCCGAACCCGGATTCTTTAAGACGGCTCGGAGGGGATCAGGATCGATTGTGATGTGCACGTTTGTGGCAGCGGTCTGGCCGTAGTTGGCCACAACAAGTTCCATTACCCATGGAACGTGCTGATGGGGTTCCAGGCTGGCTGCTACATAAGGCTGCGCTTTTTGCTTGGTGAGGTTGCGGGTTTGACAGATGGCGCATAGAGCAAAGAGAGCGGCAAGTAGAGTCCCTGCTGCGGCGGCGATGGTGGCGATATCGCTCCACATGGCCAATGTGATTTGGGACTTCAGGAGTGCGAATGTGATGAGCATGGTTGCCTTTCGGGAGTTGCCTAAGTTATACCCGATGATGTCGCCTGTGCTGTGGCCAGTGCGGCACGGAACCATGCGGGCATCGTGCTCTTTGTCATGGCTTTTGCCTTGCGCCGGACGAGCTCGGCGGTGTGTGCTTCGCGGCGGGCGGTGTTTTGCCGGTGATGGCGTGTTTGATTCGGTGCAGCAGTAACGCGCCGGGGTTTTTCTGGCTGTCCGGGGGCAGGGAGAGCAGCCCAAGGCCCTGGTGATCGGCCTCCACGGCGTTCATGAGGTCTTGGGTGGTCCACTCCTCGGTCACTCCACAGACCACCAGGCCGCGGGAGAGTCCCATCAAGAGGGCGTCGCCGGTAGGGTGCAACCACCAGGTGGTCCAGAGCCTGGAGGCACCGCGTCCACGTTTCTTCACAGGACTCACCTGTCGAGAGGGCCACCGTTCACGCCGCAGTGTCCGCGCCCCGCTGCGTAACAACCATGTCACACCTTCCTACTTCTAGACCCCGAACGGTGAAGACAATAAGCCTGGGCATCTGTTTATCTAACAGAATTTGAGCATCCAGCAAGTCTCCAACATGCGTGAATTAACCCTCAATTTGGATGTGCGATGCTCTAGCAGGAACAAACATTCTCTGTTGCTCGAGAGAAACAGGTCCCCCGCCACCATTGAAATCCACAGTCCATGCGGCGGGAGATCCTGGAGCGGAAACAGGTTCCCAGCTAATCTTTGCAGCGTACTCCTCGCCAGGAAGAATGACCCGCTCCGAGGTTTCACTGAACACAATTTGCCCTGCGGGGCTCTGGTCCATGACAGAGATCTGGTTCACTCTGCAAGGCAGGAAGCTATGGTTGGTAATTCGGATTTCAGCATCCACTCGTGAGCTAGACGCAGGTTCCTCTCCCTGATCCACCGGGGTCAGCGCGGCCGAGACTCGCTGCGCGCCGCAGGTCGGCGCCACGACGGTAGGCACCTTACTCACGTCGCCGAGGGTGGCTAACTTGCTTGGGGGAGACCATGCACCCACCCGGGCAGTTCCGGAGGGAAAACGTAAAGGATCGTTGGGTGCGCCATATCCAAATTGGGCACGAATCGGATCGGTGCCACCCAGGGTCACATCCACCCGTTGCTGAGCCCCCGGCGGCTCGGGCGTGGGCGCCCAGGACATCGTCGCAGTGCTGGATTGCCCGGGCTTCAGGCGCACCGTGCCAGCCCCGCCGCCCAACAAGACCACTCGCGATTCCCTCTCGTTTTGAAACCTGATACCCGGTGTTCCAAGCAGATCACATGAACTGGTTCCATAATTGCGAACCGACAGGCGCGCGTTGTCCTTGACACCCGACGCCTGAAGCTGATCTATTACAACTTCTATGTTTTCCGGTTCGCACGTGAATGTTAGATCTCCATTGGCGGGTCGCGACCACGGGTGCTGACTGGGAGGATGCTCGACTTCGTTTAGCAGCGCACTCAAAGGAGGGTCGTCCGGAACCCCGGGGTGGCAGCCAGTGGGCTGAGGTTTCAAGTGAGCGCCTTCCACCTGTACGTTCGCGCAGACGTGCTCCCACCAGGATTCTTCCTCGAAAGGATCCGCCCCAGAGACCAATCGCCACATCACCACCTCCGATTCCCCTCCTGACCCCATCTCGTACGCGAATTTCCCCCCAGTTAGTTCATCTTTTCCGAATAGTGGGCCCGGTATCTTCAGCGCATTCCGCAGGGTGGCAGGCGCACTAAGGTCTCTGCCCGCAACGGCCATCTCCCATGCTGCCAGCAACGGCAAGTACGAGGAGTCGATTAAGCGTGCTCTCGATGGCGCGCACCCTGTTGCAACCATGAGCAGCATGCATACCAACCACGCCGTCGCGAGGCGAATCAACCGTCGGCACTTCATCTGACCCACCGCTTGCTGCCCCGAGACACCTTCATTGCAGGCCCTGTGCTGCTTGAAGTACCTCCAGCATGATGGGAGTGCCGGTAATTGATCCAAGGTCACCGTCCTCCACGAAGACTGCTACCGCGAGATCGCCGTGGCCCGCGATGACCCAGGAGTGGGTGCGAGGCGGGTTTTCATTCCCGTACTCCGCGGTTCCTGTCTTTCCGATGGCGCTGTCCGGTTCCAGGGAACCCAGCTCTTTCAGGTGCCCAGTGGACACAACTTCCCGCTCCAGTGTTTGTAGGTCTGCCGCCTCACTCGTCTCCAACGGATGACTGGACGAGGGTTCCGATGCAGGTTCATGGCCCAGAATGCTGGGTTGCACGAGTTTGCCTGCTTGAACACTGGCCTGGAACCTGGCCATCCCGAAGGGAGAGACCAGCGTGCGTCCTTGTCCGAACATGGCCGCGACATGTTCCGCCGCTGGTTCTTCCGTGGGGATGCTGCCCGAGAACACAGGGATTCCCGCGTCCATCTCCACCCCCACGCCGAGAGAGTTGCCGGCGTCCGCCAAAGCCTGCTGGCTGACCCTTTCGTGCTGGGCGGCGAACGTCGTGTTGCACGAATGGGCAATCGCCTGCCGTAGGGCAACGCTTCCCTCGAACTCCCGCGGATAGCCGGAAAAGTTGGCCACGTTCATCCCTTCAGCTGAGTACGTATGGGGACAGTCGACGGTCGTATCTGGTGTGTCGCCGCCCCGAAGCATGGCCAACGCGGTCGCGACCTTGAACGTGGACCCGGGTGCGTACTGGCCCAGGGTCGCAGTGGGATAGCCCTTCGACCCCGCTCCATTGGCCACGGCCAGGACCGCGCCGTCCGAGGGTCGTATCGCCACCACAGACGACGGCGATTTGATACCTTTCAGCGTCCGCTGTGCCGCCTCCTGAAGACCACCGTTGAGTGTTGTGTGCAGATCCTCTCCCGGAACAGGCCCCTGGGCCATGAGCTGGTGGGCTTGTCCCGTTTTGAGGCTGCCGTCTGCGTGGACGCCGATGCGGTCAACGACGACTCCCGGTTTTCCCTGCAAGGTGGCCTCATGCGCTTCCTGTAGCCCCCCACGTCCGATCTGGGCACCACGGGTGAGTTTGCCTCCCGACTTCTCGATCTCCTCGGCCGTCGCTTCGCCGACCGACCCGAGGGTCTCGGCGGCAAAACCCTTGGTCCGGCCTAGAACGCGGGCGTCCTTCGTAACTAGGAGCCCGGGGATTCTCTTCATACTCTGGGCGTCGAGCGCCCGGAAATCTTCTTCCCGCAATGCAATAGCTTCTACCCACGCGTTGTCGTCAGCCTGACGCACTGATTCCCGGTAGGGCTCGGGGTCAATGCCCACAGCCTTGGCCAGTGCGGTGGCCGAACCCTCCCGCTTCTCGCGGGGGACCTCACGGAGGTCTAACCCTACGCGGTGAATGGTCTGTTTCATGGCCAGCGGCTGGTCGCCCGCCCCGAGGATTTTCCCACGCTCTGGTTGGACCGTTTGGATACGCAGGACCTCATCCTCTGCCAGCTCGGGAGCGACAAGTGACGGCTCCCAGGTGGCCTTCCATGTGCCGTTGGACCGCTGGAAATCCACACCGGTGGCGTAGGTCCAGTCTTCCTGGGTGGCAGGCAGGTCCCATCTCCAGGTCAGCTCTCCGTGGGCAGTCTGACCCTGGTTGCTCACCCGACCCATTTGCACGTCCGGCACAATGCCCCCCGTCATGCGAAGGATGCGATCCAGCTCGGCCTGGACCTCCGAGCCACCCGCGTTCGAAAATTCGAGCCCAGAGACGTCCCGGGCGTGCAAGCCCTGCGCAAGTGCCTCAGCCGCATCCTGGGGCTCATTTCCCGGCAGCACTGAGCACCCACTGAGCATCAGGGCAACGACGACGCTCATCGCGAGGCGGTCGTGGCGTCGAGTACGTCTGGGTGAGGTAGCCATATGGTCGTGCTCCATCCTGCAGTTCATGTCGTGGCCCAATCACGCTATGAGAGCCGCTTGCCATATGTCCAAGACTTTCATAGGGCCAATACGTTATCTTTGAAGCTATGAGACGCGACCGAACAGGAAATCTCCTCCGCTGGGTTGAAGACTTCCTGGTGGTTGCCGAAACGGGGCACGTGGGCCGCGCTGCGGAGGCGCTCGGGGTGTCCCAGCCCCCTCTGTCACAGACCATCCGCCGGCTGGAGACTGCTGTGGGTGACGAGCTGTTCGTCCGCCACGCCCGAGGCGTTTCGTTGACCCCAGCCGGTGAGGCGTTCTTGCCCCTGGCCCACGACCTGGTGTCGGCCCAACGGCGAGTGCTCACGCTGGGCAACGACATGGCGGAACGCACTGGTTCGGTTCAAGTGTGGATACCCCGGTCCTTGCCCGCCGCCTGGGTGAGTGAATGCCTGCTCGAGACCGTGGCCACCTTTCCGCGAGCCGAGTGGACGGGGGCTTCGTCCGCGGACATCGTGCGCCACGTTCGTGAGAACACGGCGGCTGTGGGGATGGTGGCGGCCCCGATCGTGACCGACGAGCTAGTTTCTCTACCCGTAGTCGCGATTCCCCAGGTTTTGTGCATGCGTCCTCTGCCCGACGCTCCCATACATCAAAACGATCTGAGGCACACTGTCCCCTCCGAAATGCTCGTGCCTCCTCGAACCGATGGACCGGCGGCATTCGATGTGCTGTCCGCCGAGCTCGAAGCGCTTGGTGTGATCACTCAGCTCAGGCAGGAGGTGGACCCCCTGAAGATTGCCGCGGAGATGCGCACGCTCGGTGCTGCCACTCTGATGCCGAGTGAAACCCCCGGATTCGACGGAGCTCCCCTCGAGGCGGGGTTGCTGCCCCTCAGATTGCGCGTCATCCACCATCCTGATGCCACACCACCGGCCCGGGATGCAGCAATGGTGCTTCACGACTGCCTGGGGAGGTGCGCTGCACATGTCCGGTGAGACGTGGAACAGCGCGGGGGTCGATGCCGCACTGCGCCAGCTTGGACGCGAAGTGGCCGAGTTTCTGCAGAGCGAAGACATGACGGGCGCAGTATCGGCCCGAGTGATCGACGCACCCGAATTGCCGGTGTTCTCCTTTCACGAGGAGGAGGTCTTTCCGGCCGCATCCTTGTATAAGCTCGCGGTCATGATGGCGTTCTGTAGGGAGGTGGATCACGGCGTTCTGGAACCTTCCGCTCTCGTCGACCTCTCCCCCGCAGACAGAGCCCAAGGCCCTACCGGCCTCGCGATCCTCGAGGACACGGTGCGAATCTCGTGGCGGGACCTGGTTCGCCTGATGATGTCCATCTCGGACAACGCCGCCGCAGAAGCTGTCCTGCGCAAGGTGAGGACCAGCCGGGTCCACGAAACACTTCGCCTCATGGGTGCCATGAGGACAGAGATCCGCCCCACTCCACCGAGTGGAAATGGCGCGCCCGCCTCCTTTGACGACGAGGGCAGAGACCGTTATCTCATGCCGGACCCGGTGGAGTATGACCCGCTGTCTGTCTCATCCACCACAGCGTCGGACCTTGTCACGCTTCTATGCGCCATCTGGCAGGACCGCGCGGCCTCGGCGGAACAGTGTGCCTTCATGCGGCAGGTGCTCTCTCAACAGGCCTGGGGTCATCGATTCGCGGAGGCGTTCTCCTACCCAGGCGTCACCGTTGCGGCAAAGACCGGTTCATTCGGGTCCCTGAGTCATGAGGCGGGGGTGGTCTCTCACCCGGGAGAGAAGTCAATAGCCGTGGCGGTTCTGACCCGTTCCGTGCGGCGTGAGCGCCAGATTCCCCTGTCCAACAAGGTGGTGGGCCAGATCGCCCGCCACTGTGTCCGCAACTACCGTCAGTTCCTCTAGCTGTATTGATCGGTGACGTTGATCAATCGTGAAAAGAGCGGCTGGTTGCCGCAGGCTGTGTGCGGGCGGTGGTGGTTGTAGTAGTGAAGCCACACCTCGAGTGCGTCACGGCGCTCTCGCTCGTTGGTGTAGCAGTGGGCGTAGACCCACCCATCGGCCGTCGTGCGGTGGAAGCGTTCAACCCTGCCGTTGGTCTGTGGGCGGTAGGGGCGCGTCCGCTTCGGCGTGATCGACAGCGCATCGCAGGCATTGCGCCACAGGTGCGACCGGTACGTACCGCCGTTGTCCGACAACACCTGTTCGATGGTGACGCGGCGCCGGGCGAAGCAGTCCACCGCGTGGGGCCTTGTGGACCGCGCGCGCCCCGCCCCGCGCCCGGGACGGGGCGCTCGCGGAGGGTCAGGCGTAGGTGGAGCCGCGCACCGGCTCACCCTCCCAGGGGTGGGCCCATTCCCCGGGGCCGTTCTGCACCCCCGCTTCGGGGTGGAGCTTGCGGCGGAACTCGTGGCCGCGGTAGGTCATGCCCGCCTGCGGCTGCGTGTCCGTCTCGATGGCGCGCAGCCACACGCTGCGGGTGCTGGCGCGGGTGACCTCGTAGAAGTCCACGTTGGTCTGCTCGACGCCCCAGCGGGCGGTGTAGAAGTCGCCGGCGGTGGGGGTGGCGGGCTGCTGGTTTATGGTGTCCTCCTGGGAATCGGAGAGTGGGGCCGTGTGCCCCGCTGACACCCACAACATTGCACAAGCAAACTGCACGCGCAACAACGTGAGATAACGGTGGGGTCATTCGTACTGCGAGCGCCGGGGCGGTGCCCGCTTACCGGGCCCGGGCCGGTCACAGTTGACGGGGTGCCCGCGGCCGCCGTGCGGGGGGGGGGCTCACCGCGAGCGCCCGCGCCCCGCGTGTGCCGGGGGCCCTGGGGCGCTCGCGGGCCCGGGGAGGGGGGCGGGCCGGTCAGGCGCGGATGGTCTGCACCCGGGTGCCCACGGCGGGGGCCGCGTCGGGCATCACGCGCGGAATGGTGTCCCACACGGTTTCCGTCCTCACCCCGGGCACCTCCACGGCGGTGACCCGCTCGGCGGTGTCCTGGTCCATCAGGTGCCCGGCGGCCTCAGCGGCGCGCAGAGTCTCCACGGCCTTGGACACGGTCGCGGCCCATTCCCGGTCCTGGCGCTCCACGTCGTAGGGCATCGGGGACCAGCAGGCCCCGAACGCTTCCATCAGCCCGTCCACACCGGTCACGGTGGTCAGGTCTCCGCCGTTCTCGGAGCCGATCAGGAACCCGATGGTGTAGCCCTCGGGGGTGAGGTTCACCAGGAAGTCCCCGTTGTTGTTGTCGCACTCCTCCGCGGTGGCGGTGGAGACGTCGTCGTAGATGCTCAGCCCGGAGGTCTCACCGGTGGCGCGGTTCACACCGTAGATCGCGGCCACACCCTCGGCGGCCTCGGAGGTGGACAGGTAGCGGGTGCCGGTCCCGACGGTGCTCAGGTGCTCGACCACCTGTGCGGCACAGATGACCATGTCCGGGCCGTAACGCCAGTGGTGGTGGCGCCCGATGCGGTGGCGCCGTGCCTCGCCGAACGCGCTCGGGTCAGTCTCGGCGGTGATGAAAAGCTGGGTGCGCTGTCCCATGGTGTCCTCCTGGGGAGTCGGTGTCCGGGGCCGTGTGCCCCGCTAACAAGAACAATATTACACACACGTTACTACACGCTCAACCCCTGGGCACAAAAAGTTTCCCCGACCCGTGTGGCATGGCCTCCAGCCCGGCGCGCCCCGGTGCTCGCGGACCGCTGTGCGCCCCCGGGCACGGGAACGCCCCGGGCGGGCCCCGTAGGGCCCGCCCGGGGCGGGTGTGGTGGACTCAGGCGGTGGCGAGCTCCTTGGAGGTACGCGCGAGGTCCGCGGCCCGGCTCAGGGCCTCTGAGGCCGTCTTGGCGCTGGCCTCCGGGATGCGCACGGACATCAGCAGGGCCCAAAAGTCGGTGCCCTCGAACGTGACCACCATCTGCGCGTTCGAGGCTCCAGCGGGCACCTGGTGAACCCGGAGCGGAGCGTTTTTGCTGATCCCCCCGGCCCGGCGCACCTTGGCGAAGTCCGCCAGGTATTCGGCGTTGTACGCGGTCGCCGTTTCCACGGTGCCACCCTCGGCGATCTTCTCCAGCGCCCCGGCCATCAGCGTGCCCGTCTGCGGGTAATCCGCCCCCAGCGCCGGGTAGGTCAGCCGCGCGGTGTCCGTGGAGACCGTCACCTCAGCGGCGGTGATCTCCACCTTGGCGTGCTCGTGCTCAGCCTTGGCGAAGCCCAGCCGCTTGAAGTCATCGGCGGCGGTGGCCGGGAGGGTGAACACCCGCGCGATCCGCTCCCCGCCCTCGGTCCCTTCCTCAGAGACCACCGGGGCGCTGTCCATGAACAGGCGGTAGCGGTCGGTGGCCATGGCGGTCATGGTGAAGGCGTCCACGCTCAGCCGCACCCGCTCCAACACCGGCAACCGATCGCTGGCCTTAGTGGTTGCAGGCTTCATCCGGGCGAGCAGATTGTGCAGGTCGGTGCAAGCAATCGTGTAGATGGTGCTCATGGTGTCCCTCCTAGGGAATCGGTGTCCAGGGCCGTGTGCCCCGCTAACACCCACAACATTACACCAAGGTTATAACCTGGTCACGTACCGGGCGCACACTGGTGGCATCAACCAACCCGGCACTTGCACCCCCTTCGCAGCTCGCGTCCGATAGGCATAACGCCTCCCCGGACAGACCGATGGGCCCGGCCGGGAAGGTGGTGCTGGAATCAGGCCCTCCACGGTGGTCGTGCTACTGTCCTTTTTGTGTGAGACTAATCTTTTTTAGGGATGGCCGCAGCGCCCTTTAGTCGCTCTAGGAGCTGCCCCGATCCAACTAGCGTATTCCCCTTCTTTTGGACCGATTTGGCAATGGATCGATCTGGGTTGAATCCACTGAAATTATATTCTGATTTTTTATCAAGTGGCCATTGCTCTGCTTGCTGGTCGATATTTATAGTTCCTGCCCCTCGCTGGGCGCAAATCGACTCGCAAGCGTCAACCACGGCGATCAGGATATGGCACAGCCTGGCATGACATTCAGGCATCACTGTTTCGATATCTTCGAAGATGAACGATTCCCCAATCCCTTCAGGATTGGTGTACGTCGAAATCATGCCCTCTTGAGGATATTTGGGGGGCAGATCTACAAAATTTACCTGGCCCCTGACATTGCCTTGCTGCAAAAATACTAAACTCACGCCCTGTGCCCGATGAACCATTTGATTGCGTCGGTCGAGTACCCACGAGAACCAGTCCGAATCCCCGTCTGCACTAATAGCTGCTTGGAGGGAACGAAGAACTGACATCTGCGAGTTTCGCACTTTTTCATCATTGGATAGGCCAAGCTTATTTGCAGGCTTTGACGCTTGCCTCTCCACTTTTTCATTCGGCTTTAGGTCACGGTAGCCACACGTCCTAACATTCAGTCCTATACCGCTCACCATCACGACCATTGAAGCAAGTAAATCGATAACGCCACCAAACTTAAGAAAAAATTGTTCCTCCATTATTTTGCGATAAAATCTAGCATCCTCTTCGGCTTTTTCTGCTTTGGATACGTATGCTTGAGGTGAGGACATATCAATCCTTAGCCTACGATTGCGCTCCTCATTAAATCGCTTTTGCTTGTACTGATTCAGGCAAGCATCCATATCCTCTAGCGAGGAATGCAGTGTTTGCATCACATCACAAAGATAATCCGTGATATATATGCGCTGCGTTTGGTTTAGCTGCCCCGTAAAGTAACTTAAAGCCCCGTCTGTTTTGTACTTTTGAATTTCTAGATCCAACCGGTCAAGGGCTTGTTTTGCGCATCTTGTGTCTGGATTAAGCATGTCAAGACTCCTGGGGATAAAAGACAGATGCCCACCTTGGGGGAGTAGGCCGCTCTAGTGAAAGCAAAATTACACGGGTCGGTGGTGGGGCTGCTGCCCGCGGTGACGGGTGCGACAGTACATGCGGTGTATGTGTGGGGCAGGTGTGGTGCGTGGGGGTCTGAATAATTTTGACGGTTTCGGCGTGCTCGTGGGGGTGGTGTGTGTGCTTGCATGCTTGCATGCATGCTTGCTTGCAAGCGTTTTTGCGGGGGGTGTGGTGGTCGTGTCCCGGGGTGTTCGCGCAG
>NZ_LZMM01000002.1:0-12868 GCF_001665945.1 Kocuria sp. ICS0012
GCCGCGGGTCCCACCCGCGGCCCCCCCGCTCGAAACGCCATCCCCGGGCACCCGCCGCGGGCTGCCCGGGACGGCCCGCAGAACACGACGACGCCGCGCGGCCCAGGTGGCCACGCGGCGTCGTCGTCATGTCAGGGAGGCTCAGGCGTTCGCGGCGCGCGCCTCATCGTGGAGCATCCACTGGTCGGGACCGAAGATCTCGTAGTGAATGTTGCGCCCCGGCACACCCTTCTCGATGAGCTGCGAGCGCAGCGCCTTCATGAAGGGCAGGGGGCCGCACATG
This sequence comes from Kocuria sp. ICS0012, assembly GCF_001665945.1. Taxonomy (NCBI): domain Bacteria; kingdom Bacillati; phylum Actinomycetota; class Actinomycetes; order Micrococcales; family Micrococcaceae; genus Kocuria; species Kocuria sp. ICS0012. The sequence goes on from NZ_LZMM01000002.1 coordinate 284, forward strand.
AACGCGTTGGTGTCCTCGTCCACGTCCAGGTCCACGTCCGCGATGTTCATGAAGCCCTCGTGGTCGCCCTCACCGGGGGTCTCCATCCAGGTGATCATCGTGGCGTTGGGCAGGCTGTCCACGAGACGCTCCATGATCTGGCGGCCGGGCCAGCGTTCCTTGGAATGATCCGCGTGCAGCACGGTGACCTTGCGCTGCGAACCCTCCTTGGCCAGGCGGTCCAGGAACGCGACGATGGGTGTGGTGCCGATGCCGGCCGAGGCCAGCACGAGCGAGCCGTGGCCCTCGTCCAACACCACGTCACCGTAGGGGTTGGAGATCTCCAGGACGTCGCCCTCGTTGATGTCCTCGTGCAGGATGGGCGTGACCTCGCCGTGGGGATCCTTGCGGATCACCACGCGGCGGTGGCCCTCCTGGGAGGGCACCAGTGTGAACTGGCGGGGCTGGCGGATCCCGTCCTTGACCTTGACCTGGATGGTCACGTACTGACCGGGGATGGAGCGGGTCAGCGGGGTGTCGTCCGCGGGTTCGAACTCGAACGCCACCACGCCTTCGGCAATGTCCTCCTTGGACACGAGTTTGAAGGGCGCGAACATGACGTCATTGGCCTGCTGACCGTAGAGGCCCTTCTCGAGCTTGATCAGCGCATCCGCCATGAGCCAGTACACCTCGTCCCATGCGGCCACGACCTCGGGGGTCGCGGCGTCACCCAGGTCCGCGGCGATGGCCCCGAACAGGTGCTCATGGACGGTGGGGTACTCCTCGGGCAGCAATCCCAGGGACGCGTGCTTGTGGGCCACGCGCGAGAGCACCTCGTCCGGGTAGGAGTCCGGGTGGTTGAGCAGGTGCGAGGCGAAGGCCGCGATGGAACCGGCAAGCGCCTGCGGCTGGGTGCCGTTCTTCTGGTTGGAACGGCTGAACATGCCGTCCAGCAGATCGGGGCGGGCGTTGAACATGGACTTGTAGAACTCGGGGGTGATCGCGGGGATCCGCTCGGCGATCACGCCGATGGTTTGCTCGATGACCGGGCGGGACTTCTGGGACAGCATGATGATTTCCTCTCATCGCGGTGTGACGAGAGTCAATTTAGCATTTGAAATGCACGTTAAAGAACCGACGCTCCACCCCTGGTGGCGGGGGTTCGCACGCTCGGGGGACGCAGCCCCAGTTGCACCGCGATGGGGCCCACCTGGCGGGGGTTCACGAGGTCCGCGATGGTGATGCCGTCCAGTTCCCGGTAGAAGGCCTCACGCGCCCCGGCCAGGGCCCGGCGCAGCCGGCAGCCGTGGTTGAGCGGGCACGCGGCCTCGTCCGCCTCGCACTCCACGATCGCGGTGTCCGCCTCCAGGATCCGCAGCACCTGGCCCACACTGGCCTCCCGGCCCTCGTCCGTGAGCATGACCCCGCCAGCGCGCCCGCGTTGCGAGCACAACAGGGACATCCCGCGCAGTTTGGCCACCGTCTTGGCCACGTGGTTGTACGGCGCCCCCACGCCGTCCGCGATGCGCTGCGTGGACATCATGGTGTCCGGGGGCAGCCCCCCCATGAGCAGCAGCACCCGCAGCGCGATGTCAGAAAAAGCTGTCAGCCGCACAGTTGTCCCTTCGTCACCGGCCCGCCCTCAGCCCACCGATGACGACGCCGCGCGGCCGGTCTGGCCGCGCGGCGTGATCATACAGGATGGCCCCGACCGCGTGACAACGCGGATCGGGAGACCGGCGTCAGCTGTTGCGCAACCGGTCCTCGAGCCCGGCGCGCTGTTCGAGGATCACCTCGGGCACGTCGCCGAGGCGCGCGAACCACTCGTCGATCCCGGGCAGTTCGTTGAGCCACTCGTCCTTGTCCACGCGCAGCGCGGCCTCGAGATCGGCGTCGGAGATGTCCAGGCCGGTCAGGTCCAGGTCCTCCTTGCCCGGGACCACACCCACGGGGGTCTCGTGTCCCTCCGCGGTGCCCTTGAGGCGTTCGACGATCCACTTGACCACGCGGGAGTTCTCCCCGAAGCCGGGCCACGCGAAACCGCCCTCCGGGGTGCGGCGGAACCAGTTGACGTAGTAGATCCGCGGCATGTTCTCCTCGCCCACGCGGGCTCCGGTGTCCAGCCAGTGCTCCAGGTAGTCATTGGCGTTGTAGCCGATGAACGGGAGCATGGCCATGGGGTCACGGCGCACCACACCCACGGCGCCCTTGGCGGCCGCGGTGGTCTCGGAGGACAGCGTGGCTCCCTGGAAGACGCCGTGTTCCCACCCGAAGGACTCGGAGACCAGGGGCACGGTCGTCTTGCGGCGGCCACCGAAGATGATCGCGGACAGCGGCACACCTTCGGGGTCGTCGTACTCGGGGGCCAGGATCTCGACCTGCTTGATGGGGGTGCAGAACCGGGAGTTGGGGTGCGCGGCGGGGCGGCCGGACTCGGGGGTCCAGTCGTTGCCCTTCCAGTCCGTGAGGTGCTCGGGGATGTCGTCGGTCATACCCTCCCACCACACGCCGCCGTCGTCGGTCAGCGCCACGTTGGTGAAGATGGTGTTGCCGCGTTCGATCGCCCGCATGGCGTTGGGGTTGGTGGACCACCCGGTGCCGGGTGCCACACCGAACAGGCCGGCCTCGGGGTTGACCACGCGCGGGGTGTGGTCCTTGCCGAAGCGGATCCAGGCGATGTCGTCCCCGACCATCTCGGCCTTCCAACCCTCGATGGTGGGCTCGAGCATCGCGAAGTTGGTCTTGCCGCACGCGGAGGGGAACGCCCCCGCGATGTAGTGGGACTCCCCCTGCGGGTCGGTGATCTTGAGGATGAGCATGTGCTCAGCCAGCCAGCCCTCGTCATGGGCGATCGCCGAGGCGATGCGCAGCGCGTAGCACTTCTTGCCCAGCAGTGCGTTGCCGCCGTAACCGGAGCCGAAGGACCAGATGGCCCGGTCCTCGGGGAACTGCACGATGTACTTGGCGGGGTTGCACGGCCACGGCACGTCCTGCTCGCCGGGCTGCAGCGGGGCACCCAGGGAGTGGACGCACTCCACGAACTCCGCCTTGTCGCGGGACATCCTCTCGAGGACGGGCGTGCCGATCGTGGCCATGATCCGCATGGAGCACACCACGTAGGGCGAGTCCGTGATCTCCACGCCGTACTGGGGCTTCTGGGCGTCCAGGGAACCCATCACGAACGGGATCACGTACATGGTGCGGCCGCGCATGGCCCCATTGAAACGCTTGGTCAGCGTCTCCTTCATGGCCGTGGGGTCTTCCCAGTTGTTGGTGGGACCGGCACCCTTCTCGGTCTTGGTGCAGATGAACGTGCGCTCCTCCACGCGGGCCACGTCCTCGGGGTCCGAGAACGCCGCGAAGGAATTGGGGAGCTTCTCGTCCGAGAGCCGGACCAGGGTGCCCGCCTCCACCATGAGGTCGGTGAGCCGGGTCCACTCGGCTTCCGAACCGTCTGCCCAGTGGATGCGATCCGGCTGGGCCAGCTCGGCGATCCCACGCACCCAGTCCACGAGCTCCCGGTAATCCGTGGGGGGATTGTCCAGGGACTGCTGGACCTCGCGGTTTAGGGCGGTGGTCCCGGTGGTTGCTGTGCCGTTGTCAGCCATTGACATGTCTCCTCGTTGAGGCCGTCGTACGTGCCGCTTCCCGCCGAGGTGCGCCGCCCGTTCATGCTTGCCACGTCACTGTGGAACGGTTCCGGGGGCCGACCTCGCAGGGGGTTGCGCGCGGGTGTGCCTGGAGTCTATCGCGGGGGTGGCCTTCCGGAACGCGAGTTACACCACATCGCGGCCCCGACCACACGGCTCGGACCGCCCAGCCGCCCCGGCACCGCGAGGGCACCGCTCCGGCGCGATTTGTCGCCGGGCACCGGCGGGTGTAAGTTATTACCCGTTGCAAGGGCCTTGGCCGTTGCTTCAGGAGCGCCTGTAGCTCAACGGATAGAGCATCTGACTACGGATCAGAAGGTTGTAGGTTCGAATCCTATCGGGCGCACTTCTTGTCGGACCCCGCATCCCCCAGGATGCGGGGTCCTTCTCATTCACCGCCGCGCCTCGGTATCAGGATCGGCTCCAGGATCGAGGTACCGCCGTGTCCCCTCTCACGACCCCTGTTCGTCGTCTCGCCCTGGGCGCCGCGGCGCTCGCGCTGGCTCTCACGGGGTGCGCGGCTCCCACCGATTCGGCGGCACCCTCCCCATCCGCCTCCGCGACCACGAGCGCTGCGGCCCCGACGACGACGCCCGCCGCGCAGTCACCGTCCCCCACCCGGGGCACGGAAGACGCGACGTCCCCCGCGGCGGCGTCGTCCCCGCAGGACGCCACTGATCATGCGGCGGCCGGGACCGCGCTGGCCGCGCTCGGGGACCTGCCCGTGAAGGGGCGCGCGCCCAAGACCGACTACTCGCGGGACCAGTTCGGCCCGCGCTGGGCGGACACCGATCACAACGGCTGCGACACTCGCAACGACATCCTGCGCCGGGACCTCACGGGGATCGCCGTCAAGCCGGGGACGCACGGGTGCAACGTGAGCTCCGGGGCGCTCGAGAGCCCGTACACCGGAGAGACGATCGACTTCGTGGCCGGGCAGGCCACGAGCTCACAGGTGCAGATCGATCACGTGGTCGCACTGTCGGACGCGTGGCAGAAGGGCGCGCAGCAGCTCGACGCCGCGCGGCGCACCGAACTCGCGAACGACCCGCTCAACCTGCTCGCCGTGGACGGGCCGAGCAACAACACCAAGTCGGACGCGGACGCCGCCACGTGGCTGCCGCCGCGCACCGGCGAGCGCTGCGAGTACGTGGCCACCCAGATCGCGGTCAAGCAGCGCTACGAGCTGTGGGTCACCGACGCCGAGAAGAACGCCATGGTGCGCGTGCTCGACACGTGCCCCGAGCAGCCGCTGCCCGAAGCGCGTCCCATCCTGGATCCCGCGGACTCACCCGCGGCTCCCGTGACCGAGGCGCCGGCTGCGCAAGCGGCAGCGGCCGAGGCGCCCTCGACTCCGGAGGCATCGGCTCCTGTGGCACCAGCTCCGGCCGCACCCGGTGCGGGCGCGGGATCCGATCCTGCGGACGCTGCCGTCGCGGAGGCCGAGGCGCCCGGTGCGGGAGCTCCGGGCGTTCCGGGTGCGGACGTCTACTTCTCGCGGTGCGCCGAGGCGCGCACGGCGGGGATGGCCCCGCTCTACGCCGGCACGCCGGGGTACCGTCCCGGCTTGGACGGCGACGGCGACGGCGTGGCCTGCGAGTCCAGGAGCTGAGCACCGGCTCGGGGTGAACTCCACACCCGAGGGGGCTCCGCATGAGCTCCATGCCCGCGGCGCATGGAACCGTGCGGGTTCTAGACCCCCGGGGTGTGGAAGCGCGTGAGGCGGGCGTCGGCGCCGTCGAGCACGGCCCAGTCCCCGGGGACCTCGAGCACCGCGGTGCCCCCGGTCGGGAAACCCGTGGCGGCCTCCATCATGGCGTCCTGGTCCGAGTCACGAGAGGCCAGGCGCAGGACGGTGTCCAGCACCCCGGGCATGTGGGCGACCACCATGAGGGTGCGCACGGTTTCCGGGGCGTGGTTCACGGCCGCGATGATCTGCGCGTCCGTGGCGTCGTAGAGCCCGTCCCACAACTGCGGCGTGGGGGCCTTCTCCCCGAGTTCGTGGCACACCCACGTGATGGTCTGGCGGGTGCGCAGCGCCGGGGACACCAGGATCATGTCCGGCGCGGCATGTTCGGCCAGCCACCGTCCCGCGTCCGCGGCCTCACGGGCACCGCGCGTCACCAGGGGGCGGTCGTGGTCCGGGACGTCCCGCGGGAAGTCCGCTTCCCCGTGCCGCATGATCACCAGGTGCTTGAGGTCGTGGGGTGCCATGGGCCCCAGTGTGTCACGGCGGGGTGCAGCCCGGTCACGGAAGCAACGCGACGGCGCGCTCCCGGGTGAGCGCGGTCTCGCGACTGAGGAGGATCAGATGGAGTACTCGGGCGCGGCCCACACGACGACCTCGGGGTGGTCGTAGAACCGGTACCCCTGACCGCGAACGGTGCGCACGGTGTTGGCCAAGCGACCCAGCTTGGAACGCAACCGCCGCACGTGCACGTCGATCGTGCGCTCGGAGGGGACCTCCTCGGCGTCACCCCACAGGCTGTCGAGCAGCTCGGTGCGACCCACGGTGCGGGTGCCGTTCTCCACGAGGTAGTTGAGCAGTTCGAACTCGCGGTGGGTCAGGTTCAGCAGCTCCCCGTCCAGGAACACTTCGCGGCGGGAGAGGTCGATCAGCACGCCCACCCGCTGACGGTCAATCGCACTCCCGGCACCGGCCGCGGGCAGCGGCGCAATGGGTTCGATCACCGGGTCCGAGAACGTGGGGTCACCCAACGCGCTGCGCACGACTTCGAGATCCGTACCTTCCGCGTGCACCGGGGCGAGGGCCACGGCGGCGTAGGAATCGGACTCGGGGACCGCGGAGCTGATGAACTGGCGGACGTCCTGCACGAGCTGCACGAGGTTGATCCCGCGGTCGGCGGCGGCTTGCTCGTCCACGCCCACGTAGATCACGAAGCCGCGGGCCTCAGTGGGCTGCTGCCCCGCGCCCGATTGACGTTCCAGGCGTGAATCGGCACCGTGTTCGGCGGCGACGGAACGCAGGTGTCGGAAATCCTCAGCGGTCCCCACCATGCGATGCGCCCCGCGGGGTCGGGCCGTGGACTGGGCTCCACCCAGTCGGTGTCGCTGCGAGATGTGGACGTAACCCGGTGCGCCTGACATTCGAACCCCTGCCTCGTGATGCCCCCGTTCCCATGAATTCCCTGGAAAACGGCATTATCATCATGTTCTGCGACGCGCGGCTGGACTGGCAAGTAATATATGGGTTTTTTTCTCACATAGTGAGACCTACTCTTGATTCACGCGATCCCATGGCGAAATGGATTGCATTCTCGCCGAGATGAGGGGCTACTTCCCCGCTCGAGATGCTTCCCGAGAGCCGACGAGCGGGGCCTCAGTGCGCGACGCCGTACAGGCGGTCGCCCGCATCCCCGAGGCCGGGAACGATGTACGCGTTCTCGTCCAGTCGTTCGTCCACGGACGCCAGCACCACATTGACCTCGCTGTCGTCCAGTTCCCGGGTCAACCGGTCGAGGCCCTCGGGCGCCGCCAGCAAGCACACGCACGTGATCTGTTCGGCACCGCGGCGGTAGAGGAACTTGATGGCCTCGCTCAGCGTGCCACCCGTGGCGAGCATGGGATCGAGCACGTACACCTGACGGCCCGTGAGATCGTCCGGCAGCCGTTCGGCGTACGTGATGATGTCCAGCGTGGTGTCGTCACGCGCCATCCCCAGGAACCCGACCTCCGCGGTGGGGATCAACCGGGTCATCCCCTCGAGCATGCCCAGCCCCGCGCGCAGGATGGGCACCACGAGCGGCCGCGGGTACGCGAGCGCGATCCCCTGGGTCTCGGCCACCGGGGTCCGTACCGTGACCGGCTCCACGCGCACGTCCCGGGTCGCCTCGTACGCCAGCAGGGTGACCAGTTCCTCCACCAACAACCGGAACACCGGGGAGGAGGTGTCCTTGTCGCGCAGCACACTCAGTTTGTGGGCGACCAGGGGGTGATCCAAGACAGTGACTCGCATACCTCAGAATCTAGCAGCCGCCGCAGGGCCCGCGGACGTCACGGATTCATCACACGCCGGGGAAGATCAGCCGAGGGGACGAGGACGTGCCATAGGGTCATACGGGAGACTCGACATGGTTCTGCGCACGGCAATCCTCGGAAGGGACACCTGAATATGACGGCTCCGGTTCTCGAAACGGAGAATTTGGTCAAGATCTACGGCAGAGGAGAAACCCGCTTCGACGCCCTCAAGGGCATCAACCTGGAGATCGGCAAGGGCGAGTCCGTTGCGGTGGTGGGAAAATCCGGTTCGGGCAAATCCACTCTCATGCACCTGCTGGCGTTGCTGGACGCCCCCACGCACGGCGTCGTGGCCCTGGAGGGCAAGCCCACCGGAGATCTGAATGCCAAAGAACTCAACGAACTGCGCAATTCCGCGTTCGGTTTCGTGTTCCAGCAGTTCTTCCTGACCCCCAATCAGAGCGTGTTGGAAAACGTCACGCTCCCTCTGAAGATCGCGGGTGTTCCGGCCGGTGAGCGCAAACGCCGCGGCATGGAAGTCCTCGACCAACTGGACATGGCGGACAAGGCCGAGAACAAGGCCACCGATCTTTCGGGTGGTCAGAAACAGCGCGTGGTGATCGCGCGAGCCCTGATCAACGAACCCTCCGTGATCTTCGCGGACGAGCCCACCGGGAACCTGGACTCGGCAACGTCCCGGGTTGTGGAGGACATCCTCTTCGGGCTCAACCGGGACAAGGGCATCACCCTGGTGATCGTGACCCATGATCTGGACCTCGCGCAGCGGTGCTCCCGGCAGATCTACCTCGTGGACGGGCAGATCGTACCGACCCCGGAGGCGGCCACGAACGACGTCGTCGATCGGCAGCCGCGCCGCGCCGCGCACCCGGCGGGCGCCGACGACGCCACCGGGACCGTCCGGATCACCGAGCCCACGACCGGCGAGATGATCACCCTCAGCGAGGCCGACGCCGCCGAGCTCACCCGCGCCGCCCAGGAACCCGTGCGGCCGGGCAAGCACGCCGCCCCTTGGGCCACCAACACCCCACACCGCCCGACCGACCAGCCAGGAGCCACCGCGTGAAATTCCTCGATCTGCTGCGCACGGCGATCGCCAACACGTTCCGGTCCAAGGCCCGCACCATCCTGACCGTGATCGCCATCTTCATCGGTTCCTTCACGCTCACGCTGACCTCGGGCATCGGCACCGGCGTCAACGACTACATCGACAAGACCGTGGCCGCGTTCGGTAACCAGAACGCCCTGTACGTCCAGAAGGTGTCCGAGCGCTCCACCCCCGGCTCCGGCCAGGAGGACGGGCCCACCGAGTACGACCCCGAGCGGGCCAATGTGCAGACGGGGTTCGGTTCGATCGCAGGGCTCACGGACGCCGACATCGACAAGATCAGGGATATCGACGGCGTGGAGTCCGTGGACCCCATGTACATGGTCACGCCCACCTACCTGGAGGCCCCCGACGGCAAGAAGTTCCAGCTGAGCCTGGGCTCCCCGGCGGAAGCGGAAGGGCTGCAGCTGGAGGCCGGTGAGACCCCGGACCGGTCCGCGGACGAGATCCTGCTGCCCGCCTCCTGGGTGGCGCCCCTGGACTTCGACTCCAACGAGGACGCCGTGGGCAAATCCGTGACGATCGCCATGCGCAACGCCGTCGGCGAGACCCGAGCCTTCGACGTCCGGGTCTCCGGCATCAGCCAGGCCTCCCTCGCGGGCGCGTCCACCAGCCCCATTCCCTCGTCGGAGCTGAACAGGAAGCTGTACGAGTACCAGACCTCGGGCTCACCCCGGGAGATGCCCAACACGTACTTCACCGCCACGGCCAACCTGAGCGACAACACCGAGGTGGGCCCCATCAAGTCCCAGCTCGCGGACGACGACATGCTGGGCGTGACGGTCGAGGACCAGCTCGGGATGTTCCGGGCCGTGATCAACGGGATCGTGTGGATCCTCAACTCCTTCGCGATCATCGCGCTGCTCGCGGCCGGATTCGGCATCGTGAACACGCTGCTCATGTCCGTCCAGGAACGCACCCGCGAGATCGGGCTCATGAAGGCCATGGGGATGAGCGGGGGCAAGGTTTTCGGCCTGTTCTCCCTCGAGGCCATCTTCATCGGTTTCCTGGGCTCCGCGATCGGAGCCGCCGTGGGCATGGCCACCGGCAGCATCCTCAGCGGGGTCCTCTCCAACGGGTTGCTTTCCTCGCTGCCCGGGCTGAGTCTGTTCTTGTTCGACCCGCTCAAGATCGTGATCATCATCCTCGCAGTGATGTTCATCGCGTTCCTCGCCGGGACCATCCCCGCCATGCGGGCGGCCCGGCAGGATCCCATCAATGCCCTTCGATACGAGTAATCCCCCCCCACACTCACGCAGTATCACTCGCACGATGCACAGGAAGGACAGTCCTCATGAGCAACGACACCCCCAACAACAACCCGCACAACCCTCCGTACGGTGACCCGGGCGCGACCCAGCCCGTGCCGCCCCAGCCCCTCGGGCAGGGCGCAGTCAACGGCTCGCCCCAGGGGCAGCAGTACGGCATGACCGGCGGCAAGTACGGCACCTCGGAGTACAACCCCAACCAGTACACCGGCACCATGGACCGCCCCTCCACGGTGGACAAGCTGCTCAAGCTGACCCTGGCGTCCCTGGGGCTCTACGTCCTCAACGGCATCATCGGCCTGATCGCGGCGAGCAGCGTGGACTACACCCAGATGTACCGCGACATGGGCCTGAGCACGGAAATGGCCGATCAGAGCGCGAGCCAGATGGCCATGACCACCGGTCCCGTCGCCAGCATCATCAGCCTGATCATCGGACTCGCGCTGTACTTCCTGGTCTACAACGGCCTGAAGAAGGGCAAGAACTGGGCTCGCATCCTGGGCACCGTCCTCGCGGCCATCGCCATCCTGAGCGGAATCTTCGGCCTGTTCGGTGTCTTCATCTACCCCGCGCCGTGGAACATCATCATGGCCATCCTGATGATCGTGAAGGTCGTGGTGGACATCCTGTGGATCGTGACCGCGTTCCGCGCCCCTACCTCCGCGTGGTTCAACCAGAACCGCGTCCAGCGCTGACACAGCGTGGCATTACCGCACACCACCAGGTCCATCCAGCTCTCGGGCTGGATGGACCTGGCTCTGTCAGAGGCTCGCGCCACGGAAGGCACGGGGGACGTGCCGATCGGCGCCGTCGTCCTGGACCCGGACGGCCGGGTCATCGGGCGCGGGTACAACCGCCGCGAGGCTGACGGCGATCCCACCGCCCACGCCGAGGTCCTGGCCCTGCGAAAGGCTTCCCGCGCGCTGGGGTCCTGGCGGCTGGAAGGCTGCACCCTGGTGGTGACGCTCGAACCGTGCGCCATGTGCGCCGGGGCGATCGTGCTGGCTCGGGTGCCCACCGTGGTGTTCGGGGCATGGGACCCCAAGGCGGGGGCGTGCGGATCGGTGTTCGACATCGTACGTGATCCGCGCCTGAACCACTGGGTGGAGGTCACGGGCGGGGTTCGCGAGGCCGAGTGCGCCGCCTTGCTGCACGAGTTCTTCCGGGGCCACCGCAACCCCTGAACCGGGCCGCGCCCAGCCCTGGTTTGGAGGGGTTGCGCCCCGGGCTGTAAAGTGCTGGGAGTTGGTGACGTGTCCGAGCGGCCGAAGGTGCATCACTCGAAATGATGTTTGGTGTCAAAGCCAACGTGGGTTCAAATCCCACCGTCACCGCCAACTGCGAGGCCCCTACTTCCCTTTATTCGCAAGGGAGTAGGGGCCTCGTTCATTCGCCAGAGACGCGCCGTGGACACATTTTGGACACATTGCCCAGCGAAACAGCCGCATCCAGAGCGGCCGCGACAGCGTTTAAGTCCTCATCGAACAGGTCCGCGTAGACGTCCAGCGTCATGGACGCTGACGCGTGCCCGAGCATCCGCTGAACCGCCTTCACGTTCGCTCCGGCCGACACCGCGAACGCGGCCGCAGAGTGCCGCAGATCGTGCGGAGTGACCCGCGGTGCGCCCGCCGCGTCCAGCGCTGACGCGAACCACGAGTAATTGTCCTTGTGTACCCGAGCGGAGCGCAGATACCCGCCGTCCGGCCCCGGGGAACATCAGGTCATCCGGTCCCCGGCCCTCGAGCAGCGTCTCGAGCCGGTCCCCGATGAACCGTGGGAACGGCACAGACCCCGCCTTGTGCGACTTTGGGGTCCCCTCGTGGATCACCCCGCCGACCTCGACCGCGTTGCGGTGCACTGGGCCGCCCCCTTCATTCGGTCCGGTCGCTCTGTGAGTCGTCGGTTTCGAATTGATGGGTGCACTGCAGAGCGTGCTCGGCCCGGGGGTAGGTAGCCGAGCGATGAGTGCCGACGCTGATGGTTGTACTCGGTCTTCCAGTCGCCGATCACGACCTGGGCGTGCAGCAGTGAGTAGAAGCTGTTGATGTTGAGGCACTCGTCGCGGAGTCGGCTGGTGAACGATTCGACGTATCCGTTGTGCCAGGGCGAGCCGGGCGGAATGTAGAACAGGCCGGTGCGGGTGCCCGCCCAGCCGGCCATCGCGTCGCTGATGAACTCGGGCCCGTTGTCGCTGCGGAGCACAGCCGGTGCTCCGCGGACGGCGGCGAGCTCTTCGAGGTGGGCGGTGAGCCTCGGCGGTGATCGACCGCTCCACGAGCCCGCCGATGCATTCGCGGGTGTGCTCATCGACGATGGAGCAGATCTTGATCCGGCAGCCCCGCTCGTCGGCGTCGAACTGGAAGCCCACCGCCCATACGAGGTTCGGTGCGACCGCCGCCGGGGCGTCGACGGTCGAAGACCCAACGCGCTTGCGGCGGCGCCGCTGCGGGACGCGGAGGCCTTCCTCTCGCCAGAAGCGTTGGATCTTCTTGTGGTTCACCGCCCAACCCTCACCCCGGGCGTCGTGATACGCCCGCCGGTACCCGTAGCGGGGATGCTTCTTCGCCCACGCGCGCAGCCAGTC
>NZ_LZMM01000003.1:0-33765 GCF_001665945.1 Kocuria sp. ICS0012
ACCCCCCCACCGCCCGCCCCCGCTGACGCTCCCGTCTCCGCGACCACCAAGCGCACGGGCGCCAAGTAAGCGCCGGTAACGGAACATACCCCGGCCGCGGCGGCGGCCCCCCGGGCCCCCCCGGGGGGGCCCGCCGCTGCCTCGTCATCTCCCTGCTCGTGGCCGCAGCGTGGTACGCGGCGGACCAGCTAAGCAAACTGTGGGTCGTGGAGAACCTCCCGATCGGCCGGCAGTACCCCGTGATCCCCGGCCTGCTGTGGTGGGAACACATCCGCAACAGCGGCGCGGCGTTCTCCCTCGGTTCCAACTTCACGTGGGTCTTCACGATCGTGATGGCCGTGGTAATCGTTGCGATCCTGTGGAACCTGCGCCGGGTGCGGGACCCGCTGTGGGCGCTCGCCCTGGGACTGGTCCTGGGCGGTGCCGCGGGCAACCTCACCGACCGGTTGTTCCGGGAGCCCTCCTTCGCGCACGGACACGTGGTGGACTTCATCGCGGTGCCCCGCTTCGCGATCTTCAACGTGGCCGATTGCGGGGTGGTCGTGGGCGTGGTGCTGATCCTCGTGCTGATCATGACCAATCGCCAGATGGAGGTGCCCCGTGGCCGTTGAGCACACTCGCCCCACCGGTTCCGAACCCGAGTACGTGAGCGAGCGGTTCACGGCCACGGCCGAGCAGGAAGGTTCCCGGCTCGACGCCGCCGTGGCCGCCTGGACGGGTTTGTCCCGTTCGGCGGCGGCACAGTTGTGCGCCGAGAAGCGGGTGAGCTTCCGGGGGCGGCCCGCGCCCAAGTCCCACAGGGTGGGTGCGGCCGAGACCTACACGGTCCAGGTCCCGGTGCCCGAGGACCCCCACCGCATCGCCGCGCAGCACGTTCCGGATCTACGCCTGGTGCACGTGAACCCGGGCTACGTGGTGATCGACAAACCCGCAGGGGTTGCCGCGCACCCCTCGCCCGGGTGGAAGGGACCCACCGTGGCCGGGGCGCTGGCCGGGGCTGGGATCACGATTGCGACCTCGGGGGCTCCCGAGCGACAGGGGATCGTGCACCGCCTGGACGTGGGGACCTCCGGGCTCATGGTCGTCGCCCGCGACGAGAACGCCTACACGGTGCTCAAGCGCGCCTTCAAGGAGCGCACGGTCACCAAGGTCTACCACACGGTGGTCCAGGGCATCCCGGATCCGCTCAAGGGAACCATCGACGCCCCAATCGGGCGGCACCCGGGACACGAGTGGCGCTTCGCGGTGCTGCAGGACGGTCGCCGTTCCGTGACCCATTACGAGGTGCTCGAGGCCTTCGGGCGGGCGTCCCTCGTGGAGGTGCACCTGGAGACCGGGCGCACCCACCAGATCCGCGTGCACTTCAACGCCCTGCAGCACCCGTGCTGCGGGGATCTCACGTACGGGGCGGATCCCGCGCTGTCCGCGGGGCTGGGGCTCACGCGGCAGTGGTTGCACGCCACGCGGCTCGGGTTCACGAGCCCCGACACGGGGGAGGACGTGGAGTACACGAGCCCCTATCCCGCGGATCTCGCCTATGCCGTGGAGACGCTGCGGGAGGGCGGCCCGCAGCTGTGACGGATCTCCACCGCGTCCACCCTCAGCGGGTCGGTGCGGGGTCCTAGACTGGGGCGGTGACTTCGGCGACCGGCAAAAAAGGCTTCACCCATCTCCACGTGCACACCGAGTACTCCATGTTGGACGGTGCCGCGCGCCTGACCGACCTCTTCGAGGAATGCCACCGGTTGGGCATGGACTCCCTGGCCACCACGGACCACGGCTTTGTCTTCGGGGCGTTCGACTTCTGGAACAAGGCGCGCGCCGCGGGGATCAAGCCGATCATCGGTGTGGAGGCCTATCTGACCCCGGGCACCGCGCGGCAGGACCGTTCCCGCGTGAAGTTCGCGGACGGCGGGCGCGACGACGTCTCGGGCGCCGGTGCCTACACCCACATGACCCTGCTCGCGCAGACGAGCGAGGGCATGCAGAACCTGTTCCGCGCGTCCACCAAGGCGTCGCTCGAGGGTCAGCTGTACAAGCCGCGTATGGACCGGGAACTGCTCAACCAGTACGGCAAGGGTCTGATCGCCACCACGGGCTGCCCGTCCGGTGAGGTGCAGACCCGCTTGCGGTTGGGTCAGTACGACCAGGCCGTGCAGGCGGCCGCCGAGTTCCGGGACATCTTCGGCGCAGAGAACTTCTACTGCGAACTCATGGACCACGGGCTCGGGATCGAGAAGCGGGTCACGCAGGACCTGCTCAAGCTCGCCAAAGAGCTCAACCTGCCGCTCGTGGCCACCAACGACCTGCACTACACGCACGCGGAGGACGCCAAATCCCATGCCGCGTTGCTGTGCGTGCAGTCCGGTTCCACGTTGCAGGACCCCAAGCGGTTCAAGTTCGACGCGGACGAGTTCTACCTCAAATCCCCGGAACAGATGCGCGAGCTCTTCCGGGACTTCCCGGAGGCGTGCGACAACACCCTGGAGATCGCCGAGCGCTGCGAGGTGGATTTCGACACCTCCGCGAACTACATGCCGCGTTTCCCCACCCCGGAGGGCGAGGACGAGACCTCGTGGTTCATCAAGGAGGTCGAGAAAGGGCTGCACTACCGCTTCCCCGGGGGCATCCCGGACGACGTCCGCGAGCAGGCCGAGTACGAGAAGAAGATCATCATCCAGATGGGCTTCCCCGGTTACTTCCTGGTGGTCGCGGACTTCATCAACTGGTCCAAGGACAACGGGATCCGCGTGGGTCCGGGCCGTGGTTCCGGTGCGGGGTCCATGGTCGCGTACGCCATGCGCATCACCGAGCTCAACCCGCTGCAGCACGGGCTGATCTTCGAGCGCTTCCTCAACCCGGACCGCGTGTCCATGCCCGACTTCGACGTCGACTTCGATGATCGCCGCCGCTCCGAGGTCATCCACTACGTGACCGAGAAGTACGGCGACGAGCGCGTGGCCATGATCGTCACGTACGGCACCATCAAGGCCAAGCAGGCGCTCAAGGACTCCTCCCGCGTGCTGGGCTACCCGTTCTCCATGGGGGAGCGGTTGACCAAGGCCATGCCGCCGGACGTCATGGGCAAGGGCATTTCCCTGCAGGACGTCTACGACCAGGACGCCAAGCGCTACGACGAGGCGGGGGAGCTGCGCGAGATCCTCGCGGACGACCCCGAGTCCATGAAGGTCTTCGAGACCGCCCAGGGCCTCGAGGGGCTCAAGCGCCAGTGGGGTGTGCACGCGGCCGGTGTGATCATGTCCTCGGACCCGCTGATCGACATCATCCCGTTGATGCGCCGCGAGCAGGACGGGCAGGTCATCACCCAGTTCGACTACCCCACGTGCGAGGGGCTGGGGCTGATCAAGATGGACTTCCTGGGGTTGCGCAACCTCACGATCATCTCGGATGCCCTCGAGAACATCACGCTCAACCGGGACGGGTTCGTCCTGGACCTCGAGCACCTGCCGATCGACGACGCTGGTTCCTACGACTTGCTCGCGCGCGGTGACACCCTCGGGGTGTTCCAGTTGGACGGCGGGCCCATGCGTCAGCTGCTCAAACTGATGCGCCCCGACAACTTCGAGGACATCTCCGCGACCATCGCGCTGTACCGCCCCGGGCCCATGGGTGCGAACTCGCACACCAACTACGCGCTGCGCAAGAACGGCGCGCAGGAGATCACGCCGATCCACCCGGAGCTCGCGGAACCGCTGTCGGAGATCCTGGGCACCACGTACGGGTTGATCGTGTACCAGGAGCAGGTCATGGCGATCGCCCAGAAGGTGGCCGGCTACTCCCTGGGTCAGGCGGACATCCTCCGCCGCGCCATGGGCAAGAAGAAGAAGGCGGAGCTGGACAAGCAGTACCAGGGCTTCCACCAGGGGATGATCGACCGCGGGTACTCCGAAGACGCGATCAAGGCGCTGTGGGACATCCTGCTGCCGTTCTCGGACTACGCGTTCAACAAGGCGCACTCCGCGGCCTACGGGCTCGTGTCCTACTGGACGGCGTACCTCAAGGCGCACTACCCGGCCGAGTACATGGCCGCGCTGCTCACCTCGGTCGGTGACGACAAGGACAAGCTCGCCATGTACCTGACCGAGTGCCGCCACATGGGGATCACGGTGCTGCCCCCGGACGTCAACGAGTCCGAACTGAACTTCACCCCGGTGGGCACCGACATCCGCTTCGGCATGGGCGCGGTGCGCAACGTGGGGTCCAACGTGGTGCAGGCCATGGTGGACGCGCGCACCGAGCAGGGCAAGTTCACGTCCTTCACCGATTTCTTGGCCAAGGTCCCGGCCGTGGTGTGCAACAAGCGCACCATCGAGTCCATGATCAAGGCCGGTGCGTTCGACCAGCTGGGTCACACGCGCCGCAGCCTGGTGATGTGCCACGAGCAAGCCGTGGAGGACGTCGTCGCGCAGAAGAAGAAGGAGGACAACGGCGAGTTCACGTTCGACATCTTCGCGATGGGCGGCGCCGACGACGCCGAGCAGGAGACGTTCTCCGTGGAGGTCCCGGAGGTCCCCGAGTGGGAGCGCAAGGATCTGCTGGCGTTCGAGCGCGAGATGCTCGGTCTCTACGTCTCCGACCATCCCCTGCGCGGGCTCGACGACGCCCTGGGCCAGTACACGGACACCACGATCGCCTCGCTGCTCACCGAGGAGAACACCCGTCCCGACGGTGCGGTGATTACCGTGGGTGGGATGATCACGTCCCTGTCCCGCAGGATCGCGAAGTCGTCCGGCAACGCGTACGCGCGCGTGGAGCTCGAGGACCGCTCGGGATCCATCGAGATCATGTTCTTCGGCAAGGCATATGCGCCCATCGCCGGGGTCCTTGCCGAGGACCTGATCTGCGTGATCAAGGGCCGTATGCAGCGCCGCGACGACGGTTCCATCTCCATCTCCGCCCAGGAACTCACGGTGCCCGAGTTGAGCGTGGATGGTTCCTCGGGACCCGTGTGCGTGGCCCTGCCCGAGCACCGGGCCACGGAGGCCGTGATCCGCCGGATCGGGGAGGTGCTGCGCAATCACAAGGGGGACTCGGAGGTGCGGATCCACTTGGACACGCATCGCAGCGTCCAGGTCATGCGCCTGGGCCCCGAGTACCGGGTCAACCCGTCGCCGGCCCTGTTCGGTGACCTCAAGGTCCTCCTGGGCCCGGCCTGCCTCGAGGCGTGACGACGCGGCGCCGGGCGCGTCACCGGGCGCTCGTGAACGGGCGGCGTCGAACGGGCCGCGGTTCGACGCCGCACGGGTAGTTGCGCGACGCTGCCCGGGCCGCCGCGCGGCGTCGGACGTGACGCTGCGTGACCTCGGAATGCACGGTGCGTGGGTTCTAGCCGTGTGCGGGTGTTGCCCGAGCGGTCCGCGCGGGGCGCGATTGTAGACTGGGCGGGTGAGTGAGTACAGCCTTGAATCCGCATCCCCGGCGACCACTGGTTCCCACCTGCGGGTCATCGACCTGCGGGGACGGCACCTGGACTGGAACGAGCTGCGTGCGGCGGTGCCGCGCCAAGCGGCGTCGTCCGTCGCTGAGGCGGAGGACAGCGTCCGCTCGATCATCGAGGACGTCCGCTCCCGTGGCGCGCAGGCGCTGCGGGATCTCGCCTTCACGTTCGACGGCGTGGACCAGCAACGGATCAGGGTGGCGCCCGAGCAGATCGAGCGCGCGGTGGCCGAACTCGACCCCGCGGTGCGCCACGGACTGGAGTCCGCGATCGAGCGCACGCGCGCCTTCGCCCGGGCGCAGCGGCCGAAGGACGTGAGCGTGGAGGTCGCCCCCGGTGCCGTCCTGCGCCACCGGTGGACCCCGGTGCGTCGCGCAGGGCTCTATATCCCCGGTGGGTTGGCCGTGTACCCGTCCTCGGTCGTCATGAACGTCGTGCCGGCCCAGGCCGCGGGCGTGGAATCCGTGGTGCTGTGTTCGCCGCCCCAGAAGGACTTCGACGGACTGCCCCACCCCGTGATTCTGGCCGCGGCCGGTCTGCTCGGTGTGGACGAGGTGTGGGCCGTAGGCGGCGCGCAGTCGCTCGCCGCCTTGGCCTACGGAATCACCGATGGTGAGGACGTCCTGGAACCCGTCAACACCGTGACCGGCCCGGGCAACATCTTCGTGGCCATGGCCAAGCGGCAGTTGCGCTCCGTGGTGGGCGTGGACGCCGAGGCCGGCACCACCGAGATCGCGGTGCTCGCCGACGACTCTGCGGATCCGAGGTTCGTGGCCGCGGACCTCATCTCGCAGGCCGAACACGATCCCGCTGCGGGGTCCGTGCTGATCACCGATTCCGAGGACCTGGCCCGGGCGGTCGAGGAGCAGCTCGCGGTCCAGGTGCCCGCCGCCAAACACCGTGAGCGGATCGCCACGGCACTGGGTGGACCCCAGTCCGGGGTCGTGCTCACGAACAACCTCGACCAGTCCGTGGCGGTTGCGGACGCGTACGCCGCCGAGCACCTCGAAATCCACACGCGGGACGCCGCCGCGGTGGCCGCGCGGGTGCGCAACGCCGGCGCGATCTTCGTGGGCCCGTACAGTCCCGTGCCCCTCGGGGACTACGCCGCCGGTTCCAACCACGTGCTGCCCACGGGCGGGACCGCGGTGTTCAACTCGGGACTGCAGGCGGCGTCGTTCATGAAGGCCGTGCAGGTCATCGAGTACAGCGAGAAGGCGCTCGCGCAGCTCGAGGACGACATCGTGGCGCTCGCGGACACCGAGGATCTGCCCGCGCACGGTCGCGCCGTCACGATCCGCTCCGAGGCCGCCGCACCGGGCCGGGAAGGCTGAGCCGTGCACTGCCCGTTCTGCCGGCACAACGACTCCAAGGTGGTGGATTCGCGCACCTCGGACGACGGCACATCCATCCGCCGACGCCGCCGGTGCACCGAGTGCGGCCGACGCTTCTCCACGCTCGAGACCACGACCATCTCGGTGATCAAGCGCTCGGGGGTGACCGAACCGTTCGACCGCCAGAAGATCGTCAACGGCGTGCGCAAGGCATGTCAGGGTCGCCCCGTCAGCGAGGACGACCTCGCGATGCTCGCCCAGGAGGTCGAGGAATCCATCCGGGCCTCGGGCAGTGCGGAGGTCGAGGCGCACGACGTGGGCCTGTCCATCCTCCCGCCCCTGCGCCGCCTGGACGTCGTGGCCTACTTGCGGTTCGCGTCCGTGTACCAGGCGTTCGACGACCTCGAGGACTTTGAGCGCGCGATCAACGTGCTGCGCGATCAGCAGGCGGAGCTCGCGGGTCAGCAGACCCTCGTTCCTCCCGCTGCGGGTCCGGGAACCAACGGTGGCGTACGACGTCGCTCGGGCCGGCGCCCCGCGCAGGGCACGGACGCGGCGTCGGAGGACACTGCCGCGGAGGCCCCCGAGGACGACACGGCACCGAAAAAGGCCGCTCCGACGCGGCGTCGTCGGGCCAAGAAACCGGCGGAGACGCCCACGCAGCCGCGACTTCTCTGAGCGTCGCACGTCCTTTGCCTGCCGGGTGAACGAGCTCGTCATGGACGGGCTCGGCACCCGGCCCGCTCTTAGGGGCGTGCTGTTACTCTCTGGTTGTGCATACGACTCAGGGCGCCGACCACGACGCCGCGCAGCAGATCGACATCCTCCACCCGGCCGCCGCGGACACGCAGCGCGCCGCCGCGACCCTGGCCCGGGCGTTCTCGGTGGACCCCCACGTGGTGGGTCTGCTCCCGCCCGGTGACGTGATCGGGTCCCTGACCGTCCTGTGGGAGCGCATCGTGCGGGAGACCCTGCAGGCGGGCGGCCACGCGTATCTCGCCGAGCGGCGGGGCGAGGAGCGTCCGTTGGGCGTGGCCCTGTGGGAGGCCCCCGGGAGCAAGGTGTCGATCCCTCGGATGCTTCCGGGTCTCTTGGCTTACGCGCGGGTGTTCCGTGATCGCCTCCCGGATGCCCTTGCGACCGAGTTCCTGGCCCATCGCCAGCATCCAGCCACCCCGCACTGGTACCTCAAGGCCGTGGGGACCCTGCCCGATCTGCAGCGGACGGGCGTGGGGAGCATGCTGCTCAACGAACGGCTCGCCCACATCGACCGCGAGCACACTGGGGCGTACCTGGAGGCCTCCACGCTGGACCTTGTGCCCTTCTACTCGCGTTTCGGGTTCATCTCCCGGGGACCGGTGCCGTCCCGCGGGACGGTCCCCGCGATCGGGATGTGGCGCCCGCCCGTGGCGTGAGGGACCGGAAGGTTCCCTCCGGGTGCCGCGGAGATCGCCCTGAGATGCGCCTTGCGCACCTGTGCGAGTTCGATGCTGCCAGCGATCAATGCGGCCACGGGGCTCACGAACGTGCCGTTGATACTCGTGTCGACGACGCCGTCCATGATGCGCTCGGAGAGTCCCCACCGTCTCAGTAGACCTGCATCGCTCGTCCTAGGAGATAGGCCGGGGCCATTCCGCGACCCCGGCGCGATGGGCTTGACGTCCGTTCGTCGTACGTGTGGTGGGCCCTACCGGGATCGAACCGATGACATCCACGGTGTAAACGTGGCGCTCTACCAGCTGAGCTAAAGGCCCGGGATCGGGTGGGCACGACTGGACCAGCTGCCAGCACCCGATTGCGGATCAGCCTACCCGCAGGTCACGGCGGGACCCAACACGATGCACGAGTCCGTGTGTGATGTTGACCACCATAGGTTCCCCGTTCGGCGTCGCGTTTGACACCGCGCGGTCACGATGCGTTAAGCTGATGATGCAAACGCGCTCGGTGACGTGTCTTGCTTGAGGGGACGCTGGTGCGCTAGATCGCTTTCGGGCGTGACAGATACGGCGGTTCGATTCCGTCGGTCTCCACCACTTCGAGAAATCCCCGGGACTCAGGTCCCGGGGATTTCTGCATGTCCGAGCGTGTCCGGGGGAACAGGCGGCAATCGCTGCAACCCCACAGGGCAGATGCGTAGGCTAGGGACCATGGCAGCAGAAAAGAAAGCTCACATCGGCGTCACCGGCCTGGCCGTGATGGGCGCCAACCTGGCCCGCAACTTCGCGCACCACGGGTACACCGTGGCCCTGCACAACCGTTCCGAGGGCAAGACCACGGCCCTCATGGAGGAGCACGGTTCCGAGGGGGACTTCATCCCCACCGAGACCATGGAGGAGCTCGTCGATTCCCTCGAGAAGCCGCGCCGCGTGCTGATCATGGTCAAGGCGGGCGCGCCCGTGGATTCCGTGATCGAGCAGCTGACCCCGCTGCTGGACGAGGGCGACATCATCATCGACGGTGGCAACTCCTACTTCCAGGACACGCGGCGTCGTGAGCGCGAGTGCGCAGAGAAAAGCCTGCACTTCGTGGGCGTGGGTGTCTCCGGCGGTGAGGAGGGCGCCCTCAACGGCCCGTCCATCATGCCGGGTGGTTCCGAGGAGTCCTACAAGAGCCTGGGCCCCATGCTCGAAGACATCTCCGCCAAGGCGGACGACGGCGCTCCGTGCTGCGCGTGGATCGGCACTGACGGCGCGGGTCACTTCGTGAAAATGGTGCACAACGGCATCGAGTACGCGGACATGCAGGTCATCGGTGAGGCGCACGAGCTGCTGCGTTCCGTGGCCGGACTGGAGCCCGCCGAGCAGGCGGACGTGTTCGAGGAATGGAACACCACCGAGCTGTCCTCCTACCTCATCGAGATCACCGCGCAGGTGCTGCGTCAGGTGGACTCCCGGACGGGCAAGCCCTTCATCGACATCGTCGCGGACGCCGCGGGTCAGAAGGGCACCGGCCGCTGGACCGTGCAGGAAGCCCTGGAACTGGGCTCCCCGGTCACCGCGATCGCCGAGTCGGTGTTCGCCCGCGCCCTGTCATCTTCCGAGCCCGTGATGCGCAAGGAGGCCCAAGAGGTGCTGCCAGCCGGCATCGGGGACACCACCGAGGACGTCGTGAAGGACCCCGGGTTCGTGGAGGACGTGCGCAAGGCGCTGTACGCGTCCAAGCTCGTGTCCTACGCGCAGGGCCTGGACATGCTCACCATGGCCGGGCGGGAGTACGGTTGGCAGCTGGACCTCGCGACCATCGCGAGCCTATGGCGCAACGGCTGCATCATCCGCGCCGAACTGCTCAACGTGATCATGGCCGCCTACCAGGGGGACAAGGCCCCGTTGAACCTGCTGTTCGCGCCCGAATTCATCACGTCCATCGAGGACGCACTGCCGTCGTGGCGCCGCGTGGTGGCACGCGCCGTCGAACGCGGCATCCCCGCCCCGGTGTTCTCCTCCGCGCTCGCGTACTACGACGCTCTGCGCCGCCCGCGGCTGAACGCCGCCCTGACCCAGGGCCTGCGGGACTACTTCGGTGCCCACACGTACAAGCGCATCGACGACCCGGACTCCAGCTTCCACGTGCTGTGGAGCGGGGACCGCTCCGAGGTCGTGTCCTGAGCACGTGAACCGTCGACCGCTCCCGAGACAGGGGGTGGTAGCGAGAACGGGCCGGGCCCCCACGTGGAGACCCGGCCCGTTCTCGTTGAACCCGTCAGGTAGTCAGCTTCAGATCCACATCGCGGGATCGATGTAGGTCGCGGGGTCCACGAGCGGTTCCTGCTTCTCCGGGGTGCGCCGGCGCACCTTGGCGGGGATGCCGGTCACGATCGAGTCCTCGGGGACGTCCTTGACCACCACGGCATTGGCGCCCACGGAGGAATCATGGCCCACGGTCAGGGGACCCAGGATCTTGGCACCGGCACCGATGGTCACGCGGTCCTGGATCGTGGGGTGACGCTTGACGGGTTCCAAGGAGCGACCACCGAGGGTCACGCCGTGGTAGATCATCACGTCGTCACCGATCTCCGCAGTCTCACCGATCACCACACCCATGCCATGGTCGATGAAGAAGCGCCGACCGATCGTGGCGCCCGGGTGGATCTCCACGCCCGTGGCCCAGCGGGCGAGCTGGGACACGGTGCGCGCCAGCAACCGGCGGTCCGGGTTGCGCCACAACCGGTGGGACAACCTGTGGGCCCAAATGGCGTGCAGCCCCGAGTAGTTCAGGGCGATCTCCAGGTTGGACCGCGCCGCGGGGTCGTGCGTCCGAGCCGTGTCGAGGTCCTCGTTGAGTCTGCGCCAGAAGCTCACGTGTGTTTCCTCTTCCGTGGTGTGCCGGGGTGGGCCGCCCGCCGTGAAGAACGGGTGCCCGGGGTGCGCCTCACTTGTGGTGCGCATCCCGGACACCCGCACGGTCGGGTCGAGTGGATCAGCCCCGGATGTCTTCGTACAGGATCGTGGAGATGTAGCGCTCACCGAAATCGCACACCACGGCGACGATGAGCTTGTCCCGGTTCTCCTCCTTGGCGGCCTCTTGCAGGGCGGCCCACACGATGGCGCCCGAGGAGATGCCGCCCAGGATGCCTTCCTGGGTGCCGAGCTCGCGGGCGTACTTCACGGAGTTCTCCACGGTGACGTCGTAGACGTCGTCGTAGATCTCACGGTCGAGCACGTCCGGGACGAAGTTCGCGCCGAGACCCTGGATCTTGTGGGGGCCGGCCTTGCCCTCGGTCAGCAGCGGGGAGTCGGAGGGCTCCACGGCCACGAGCCGGATGTCGGGCTTCTGCTCGCGCAGGTACTTGCCCGCGCCGGAGATGGTCCCGCCCGTGCCGATACCGGCCACGAAAACGTCCACGGCGCCGTCGGAGTCGTTCCAGATCTCGGGACCCGTGGTCTCGTAATGCACCTGGGGGTTGGCGGGGTTGGCGAACTGGCTCGCGAGGATCGCGTTGTCCGAGGAGTCCACGATCTCCTGGGCCTTGTCCACGGCGCCGCGCATGCCGTCGGCACCCGGGGTCAGCACGATCTCCGCACCGTAGGCGCGCAGCATGACCCGGCGCTCGGTGGACATGGTCTCGGGCATGGTCAGAATGACCTTGTACCCGCGGGCAGCACCCACCATGGCCAGGGCGATGCCCGTGTTACCGGAGGTGCCCTCCACGATCGTCCCACCGGGCTTGAGCTGGCCGGAGGCCTCGGCGGCATCCACGATGGCCTTGCCGATCCGGTCCTTCACGGAGTTGGCGGGGTTGTAGAACTCGAGCTTCACGGCCACGTTGCCGGGGAGGTCCTTGTCCAGGTGGTTCAGGCGGACGAGGGGAGTGCCTCCCACGACCTCGGTGACGTCGTTGTAAATCTTGCCCATGACATGTCTCCTGTTCAGTCGGTCCGCGGGGCATGGCACACGTGCCGGTCCCCGCACAGAGTCTTCTCCAGCGTATCGGTGGCCTGGGTGGCGGCTCAGTCGTTCAGCCACACGGCGTAATGTTGGCGCACCTTCGCGAGCTTGGGGTTGATGATCACTTGGCAGTAGCCGTTGAATGGTTGGTTGCCGTAGAAGTCCTGGTGGAAGTCCTCTGCCTCGTGCACGGGCCCGAGCGGCTCGATGGTGGTCACCACGGGATCGTCGAACAGGGTCTGCGCCCGGGAGATCGCGGCCTCGAAGAGGTGCCGTTGCTCGTCGTCGGCGGGGAACATGGCGGAGCGGTACTGCGTGCCCACGTCGTAGCCCTGGCGGTTGAGCGTAGTGGGGTCGTGGCCCGTGAAGAACAGGTCCAGAATCACGTCGGCGGGAACCACGGAGGGATCGAACGTGACCTCCACGGCCTCGGCGTGGCCCGTGGTGCCCGAGCACACGGACTCGTAGTCGGGGTGGTCCGTGTGCCCTCCCGTGTACACACTGCGCACCCCCTGCACGCCGCGCACCCTGCGGTAGACGGCGTCCAGGCACCAGAAGCAGCCACCGGCCAGCACGAACGTCTGCGGTGTCGATGAAGTCATGCCCAGTACAACGCGTGACGCGCCAGAAGATTCCCGCCGCTCGCCCAGCGCGAACTCCTAGGATGAGGCCATGAGCACCGAACGCCCGTCCGACGCCCCGCCCACGCTCGAGGACGTGCTCGCCGCCGCGGACACTCTGTGGCCCTTCCCGTTGCAGGAGGACTGGGACGCGTCCGGGCTCGTCACGGGGCGGGCGGAGCAGCCGATCCGGCGGATCCACTTCGCGGTGGATCCCGTGGCCGCCGTGGTGGACGAGGCCGTCTCCAGGGACGCGGACCTGTTGCTGACCCACCACCCGCTGTTGCTGCGCGGGGTCACGTCGGTGGCCGCGCACATGTTCAAGGGCCGTGCGATCCACGACCTCATCGAGAACCGCTGCGCCCTGCTGTGTTGCCACACGAACGCGGACTCCGCGCGCCGGGGCGTGTCGGACGCGCTGATCGCGGCGTGCGGTGTCTCTCCCGACGACGCCGCTCCGCTCGTCCCGCACGACACGGACCCCCGCGTGGGGCTGGGTCGGGTGGGGACCCTGACCACGCCGGTGACGCTGCGCGAACTCGCGGACCGACTCGCGCAGCGGATCCCGCCCACGGCGCAGGGCCTGCGCGTGGCCGGCGATCCCGAGCGACCCGTGAGCACCGTGGCGGTGTGCGGGGGCTCCGGGGACTCCCTCTTCGACGAGGTCCGGGCCCACGGGGCGGATGTGTTCGTGACCGCGGACCTGCGCCACCATCCGGCCTCCGAAGCGCGGGAAGCCGCCCTGGGCCCCGGGGGATCGGGCACCCCTGCGCTGATCGACGCCGCCCACTCCGCGAGCGAGGCCCTGTGGTTGCCGTGGGCCGCCGAGGACCTGCGGCACGAACTCGAGCGGCGGGGATTCGCCGTGGAGACCTCCGTCAGCTCGCTGCGCACCGATCCGTGGGACTTCCGGATCGACACGCCCGGGACCTGAAGCACACGCGGACCTACCACCGCACTCAACCAGCCGCACCCCAGGAGAACGCCATGACCTCGCCCCGCTCGGCCCTTCCCGCCCTGTTGGAACTCCAGTCCGTGGACTCCCGGTTGCTCACCGTGATGGCCCGGGCCAAGGAGTTGCAGACCTCCGAGCGGGTGGCTTCCCTCATGGCCCGGCGGACGCAGGCGATCGCGGCGGCCCGCGCCCTCGAGACCGCCCAGCAGGAGGCCGAGCGGGCGGTGGCCGAGGCGGAGCGGGAGGTCACCCGGATCCAGGACCGGATCGACAAGGACACCGAGCGGCTCAACCACGGCGGCTCCGCCAAGGACCTCATGGGCATCCAGCACGAGATCGACACCCTCACCGCGCAGCGCGGACGGGCCGAGGACGCGCAATTGCAGGCCATGGACCACGCCGAGGAGGTCACCGCGGACCGGGACCGGAAGCTGCCCCTGTTGCGCGCCGCGGACGCCGAGGCCCGCGCGGCGGTGGCCGAGCGGGACGCGGAGCTGTCCCGGCTCAAAGAGGAGCACGCGCGGCTGACCGCGGAGCGCTCCACGCGTGTATCGGAGTTCACTGATCCCGCCCTGCTGAACCGCTACGACGGCCTGCGCACCGCCCGCGGGGGAGGCCGGATCGCCGTCGCACGCTTCGAGAACGGAACGTGCGGGGCGTGCGGCACCCGGTTGAGCCCCGCCGACGCCGCGGCGCTGACGAATACTCCGGCGCAGACCGTGCCCCAGTGCCCCGAGTGTTCCGCGCTGCTCCTGGTGTGAGCCCGGGCTCGCGCGCATCCGGTCCTGAACTGCGCGGCCCGCTCCTCATCGGCCGCTCGCATTGACTCGGGTGCCCCGCGCCAGGGGTGCCAGGCGCTGAGCGTCGGGTGGCCCGGCGGCGCGGTAGGATCGACGGCGGACAGGTGGGCCGGGCGACCGCGCGGCGTCGTTGTGAAGGACGGCGTCTCGAGGAAAGTCCGGGCTCCGCAGAGCAGGACGGTGGGTAACACCCACTCGGGGTAACCCGCAGGACAGTGCCACAGAAAACAGACCGCCCGCCGCGAGCGGGTCAGGGTGAAAAGGTGGTGTAAGAGACCACCAGCGCGCCGGGTGACCGGCGCGGCTCGGTAAACCCCGTCCGGAGCAAGGCCATGCAGGGCGCGTTCGAGGGCTGCTCGCCCGAGCGTCCGGGTAGGCTGCTCGAGCCGTGCGGCAACGCACGGTCTAGATGGATGGTCGTCACCGCGGTGCGGGTAACCGGCCGCGGCACAGAACCCGGCTCACAGGCCCACCTGTCCCTCTACACTCGTGGGGTGCTGATTCTGCTGCCTCCCTCCGAGTCCAAGACCGCGCCCGCGACCGGGAATCCCGTCATGCCCGCCGAACTCAGCTTCCCCGAGCTCTCACGTGATCGCGCAGTGTTGGC
The DNA here is from genome assembly GCF_001665945.1 of Kocuria sp. ICS0012. NCBI lineage: Bacteria > Bacillati > Actinomycetota > Actinomycetes > Micrococcales > Micrococcaceae > Kocuria > Kocuria sp. ICS0012. The sequence goes on from NZ_LZMM01000003.1 coordinate 15,160, forward strand.
AGAGCACCTCGCCGAGGTCAGCGAACGCCCGGACGCCCTAGAGATCCTGGGTGTGGGGCCGTCGCTCGCGGACGACGTCGCCCGCAACCGTGAACTCGCGACCGCACCTGCCGCGCTCGCCCCCGACGTCTATGCGGGGGTGCTCTACGACGCGCTGGATGTCAGCTCCCTCGCCCCCGAGGCCCGCGAGGTCGCCGATGCGTCGCTGCTCGTGATCTCCGCACTGTGGGGCGCGGTGCGACCCACCGACCGCATTCCCGCCTACCGCCTGAGTATGGGGACCGCGCTGCCGGACACCGGCAAGCTCGGTGCGTGGTGGAAACCGCGATTGACCCCGGTGCTGAACGCGCTCGCCGCCGACGGCGTGATCGTGGACTGTCGCTCGGCGGCCTACGCCGCGGCGTGGAAACCTCCCGCCGCGCGGACCGTTACGGTACGGGTCGAGCAGCTCAAGCCGGACGGGAGCCGGTCCGTGGTGTCACATCACGCCAAACACACGCGGGGACTCGTGGCCCGTGCGCTGTGCGAGATCGGGGGAGCGGGGCGTCCGCTGGACACCGTGGGGCAGGTGAGCGCGGCGCTGGCCGAGAGGTTCACGGTGGAACTGACCGAACCCACGACCCGCAAGGCGGGCACGCTCACGATCGTGTTGGATCCGCAGTAACCAAGCCGCGCTGAGCCACGGGCAGCAACCGGCTCGCCTGACGAGGGCGCTGAGACGGGGCCTGCCGCCACGGCGCGTCCGTGATGCGGGATCCCCTCAGCGGGTCAGTGCCCGAACGGGTCCTCGTCCACACCGGGCAGCCACGTCGAATCCGTGCCCCACTGTTCCGCGGAGATGGCCTTGCGGGCCTTCTTGGACCACTTGCGGTTGAGCCGGTCCACGTACAGCTTCCCGTCCAGGTGGTCGTACTCGTGCTGCATGACCCGGGCGAACCAGCCGTTGGCCTCGAACGCTACGAGGTCCCCGTTCTCGTCCTGCCCGGCGATCCGCACCCAGTCCGCCCGCTTGAGGGGCCAGGACTGGCCGGGCACCGAGAGGCATCCCTCGGCCTCGTCGTCCGGGTCCGGGGCGGTCTCGGAGATCCGCCCGGTGCTCAGGACGGGGTTCACGAGCGTGCCGCGCGGGGGCACACCGTCCTCGTTCTCGAAGATGTAGGTGAAGATCCGCAGCCCCACCCCGATCTGCGGCGCCGCCAGACCCACGCCGTGGGACGCGTCCATGGTCTCATGCATGTCCGCCACGAGCTCGCGCAGGGCGTCGTCGAAGTTGGTCACCCGGGCCGCGGGGCGATGCAGCACGGGGTTACCGGAGATCACAATGGGACGGACGGTCATGCGGAGAGCACCTCGGGATTCACGGGTGGACGTCATATGTGGGCGTGGTCCCTGGACCCACGCCGCGCGGCCGCGCGGAGGGCGGGCGGACGGAGGACAATATATCGTGTCCCTGACCATCAGTAATGTGTGTATCGTCGCCGGGGGCCGTGCACACAACCGGCTCAGGCGCCGGATCCCGCGCCGTTCCCGGTCCGCACAGCCAGCGGGCGTCCCATCCGTTCACGTCAGTTCTGCGCAGGAGGTCACATCGAGTGAGGGTCGCGTCCCTACCCCACGGTCACGTGTACGTCGAGCACCTCAGTGACCCCGGCGTCGTGCAGCCCGTCCACCGGTTGCCGGACCCCGCGCCCGCACACCCGGTCCCCGGAGCTCCGTGGTGGCCCCTCGTGATGCTGAGCGAGGCCTGGATCCGGCGGCACGCACACGAGTTCGACATCTACCACCTGCACTTCGGGTTCGACCAGACCTCACCCGCGGAGCTGCGACGGATCGTGGACACCCTGCACGAGCTGGGCAAACCGTTCGTCTACACGGTGCACGATTTGCGCAACCCCCACCAGACGGACCCCGCTGCCCAGGACGCCGCCCTGGACGTGCTGATCCCGGCCGCCGACGAACTGATTACCCTGACCGACGGCGCCGCACGCGTGATCGAGCGGTGCTGGGGCCGCCGGGCCACGGTCATCCCGCACCCGCACCTGCTCCCGCTAGACCGGTGGCGCGATCACGCGCCCGTGGGATCCGTACCCGTGGTGGGACTCAACCTCAAGAGCATGCGGGCGAACATGAACCCCCTGCCGGTGGCCCGCGTGCTGCTCGAATGCGCGTCCCGCGGGGAGATCCGGTTGCAGCTCGACGTCCACACAGACGTGGTCACCCGGGGCACCCCGCACCACGACCCCGTGGTGAGTCACCTACTGGAGACCGCGCGTCGGACACTCAACGTTCAGGTCAACGTCCACGAGTTCTACACCGACGAGCAGTTGTGGGAGTACCTGCGCGGGCTCGATCTCTCGGTGCTCGCGTACCGCTTCGGCACCCATTCCGGGTGGCTCGAACTGTGCTACGACCTGGGCACCCATGTCCTGGCGCCGTCCGTGGGGTTCTACCACGAGCAGCATCCGGGTGTGCTGCGCTTCGACTGGGACCGGGACGGTCAGCCGGACGCCGATCAGATCCGGGAAGCGCTCGCGGGTTTGCGCGGGAACGCGCCCTGGCAGGCGAGCGCCTTGGAACGCACCCAACAACGACGTCGCATCGCCGCAGCCCACGCCGAGGTCTACCGCCGCGCCGTCGTGGTCCGGGAGGCCGGGAAAGGGGACGCCGCATGAAGGTGGCACTGCTCGCGCATGACCGGTTCCCGATCGCCCCGCCGTTCTCCGGGGGTCTCGAGTCCTTCACATGGCACCTGGCCCGCGGGCTCAAGTGCCGCGGGATGGAGGTGGTGGTCTTCGCTGCGCCGGGTTCCGACCCCGAGCTCGGGATCGAGGAACTGGACGTGGAACCGCTCGTGCTCAGCGAGGAGGCGCGCAACGACGTCGCCATGCCACCGGAGGCGCAGGTGCGGGAGACCTTCTCGTACCTGCAGGTCATGCGGGCCTTCGCGCGCCGCCCGGACATCGACGTGGTGCACAACAATTCGCTGCACTTCCTGCCCATCGTGATGTCCCCGGCCATCCCGCAACCCCTGTTGACCACCCTTCACACCCCGGCCACCCCGTGGCTCGAACCCGCGCTGCGTCTCACGCCCACGGCACCCACGGTGGCCGTGAGCGATTCGGTGGCCCAGATGTGGAGCAAGGTCACGCCCGCCCGCGTGATCCGCAACGGCGTGGACCCGCACGAGTGGCGACCGGGACCCGGCGGGGATGCCCTCGTGTGGTCCGGGCGCGTGGTCCCGGAGAAGGCCCCGCACATCGCGGCGCTGATCGCGAGCAAGGCCGGGTGGAAACTGCGGATCGCCGGGCCCATCGCGGATCGGCACTACTTCGAGGCGCGGCTGAAGCCGTTGCTCAACGAGGACATCACCTACGTGGGTCACCTGGACACGCAGCAGCTGCGCACCCTGGTGGGCAATAGCGCCGCGAGCCTCGTGACGCCCGCATGGGAGGAGCCCTACGGCCTCGTGGCCGCGGAGGCCATGGCGTGCGGCACGCCCGTGCTCGCGGTGGCCCGCGGCGGCCTGAGCGAGATCGTGCGCGATCCCGGCGGGCACACGTCCCAGCCCGGGGCGAGCGAGGTGGAGACGGTGGCGTCCGCGGTCGCGGAGCTGCCCCGCGTGGTGGCCCTGGACCGCACCAGGGTGCGCCACTACGCGCTCGAGCACTGTTCCCTCAACGTCACCGTGGACGCCTACGCCGCGCTCTACCGGGAATTGGTGAGCGCGTGATTGGGTACTACATCCACCACCAGGGTCTGGGCCACCGCAACCGGGCCACCCAGATCGCCCGGGAACTCACGGTGCCCGTGACGGGGTTCAGTTCCCTGGAGCGCCCGGAGGCGTGGCCCGGCGAGTGGGTCCAGCTGCCCCCGGATGTCGCCCAGGACCCCGTGGACCCCACCGCCAACGACGTGCTGCACTGGGCGCCTCTCGAGCATCCCGGGTACCGGGAACGCATGGGTCTTATGGCGCAGCGCCTGCGCTCGGATGTGAAACTCATGGTCACGGACACCTCCGCGGAGGTCACCCTGCTCGCACGTCTGATGGGTGTGCCCACCGTGGTCATGGCCATGCGGGGGGATCGCACCGACCGCACCCACCGTGCGGCGTACGACGCCGCGACCGCTCTGATCGCACCGTGGTCCCGGGAGACCGCGGAGACCTATTGGCCCGAGGAATGGACCCGTAAGACCACGTTCACGGGGGCCATCTCCCGCTTCGACGTCCCCGTGCGGGTGCCGGGCTCCTCCGCCGAGCACGTTCCCGGCGCGTACTCTTCCGGCGAACCAGCTCCCGGTGAGCGCACCGCGACGCGAGGTGCGAGCGGGAGCGGCGCGAGCGACGTCGGCGGCCAACGCGTCCTGGTGGTCTGGGGCCGCGGCGGATCCGACGTGGGGGACACCGAGATCGAGGCGGCTCGCGCGGCGACCCCCGGGTGGTCGTGGACCGTGCGCTCGCCGGAGAACCCCTCCCCGGACCTGTGGCGCGAACTGCACGAGGCGGACGTCGTCGTCTCCCACGGGGGCAACAACGCCGTGGCGGAGCTGTCCGCGGCGCACTCGCGCGCCGTCGTCGTCGCCCAGCCGCGACCGCACGACGAGCAAGCCGCCACGGCCGCCGCGCTCGAGCGCGGGGGAATCTGCGTGGGCCTGCAGCACTGGCCCGACGCCGCCGCGTGGCCCCGGTTGCTCGCACGTGCCCGGCAACTCGGCGGCTCCCGTTGGGACGCGTGGCGCCATGGCGACGGCGCATACCGTGCGGCGCGCGCGCTCGAGGACCTGCTGCACGGGGTCACGTCGTGACGGCCGCTGCCCTGATCACGATCGTGAGCGGACGGCACACCCACCTGCGGCGGCAACGGGACTGGGTGGCCGCGCAGAACGAACCACCGATCACCCATGTGGTCGTGAGCATGGGCGATCCCGGGATCCGCGGAGTGCTCGAGCAACGGCCGGAACTGCCCACCGACCTCGTGGAACTGCCGCCGGCCGTCGAACTGCCATTGGCCGCCGCGCGCAATGCCGGCGTGGCACGCGCGGAGCAGCTGGGCGCGGACACCGTGGTGCTACTGGACGTGGACTGCCTTCCCCACCGTGACCTGATGGCCGATTACACGCGCGCCCTCGAGCGGCTCGCAGACCAGCGCGCCGTGGTGAGCGGGCGCGTGCAGTACCTCCCGGAGGGAATGACCGAGGCCGATTACACGCCCGAGGGCGTCGCCCGCGCGGGACGGGATCACGCCGCCCGCGTGCTGCCGGAGCCCGGGGAACTGGTCGAGGGCAACCCCCGGATGCTGTGGTCGCTGACGATGGCGACCACGGTACGGACGTGGCACGCGGCGGCCGGATTCGACGAGCGCTACGTGGGCTACGGGGGCGAGGACACGGATTTCGGTCAGCGCCTGGCCGCGAGCGGGGGGAGCCTGTGGTGGCTCGGCGGAGCCGCCGCGTACCACCAGTACCACCCGACCCAGTCACCGCCCGTCCAGCACGCCGCGGCGATCGCCCGCAACGCCAACCTCTTCCGCCGTACGTGGGGGTTCGACCCCATGGAGGGGTGGCTGCGGGAACTCGGCAACTTGGGGGTCTTGACACGCGCGGGGGAGGACTGGCACGTCTTCGAACAGGGTTCGACCGATGATGCGTGAGCATACGATTATGCTCGGGGTGTGAGTTCCGAACGCCCTGTCATCACCCTGGCCCTGATCAACGACTATCCCGTGGTGCTCCAGGGTGTGGCGAGTATGCTGCAGGGTCATCCGCGCCTGCGGGTCGTGGAACTCGATTCCGGGTGTCTGCCGCACACGGACGCGGACGTGGTGCTCTATGACGCGTTCGCCGCGAAGGACCGTGGCACCCATGACGTGATGCGCCTACTGGATGACCCCCACTGCCTCAAGGTCGTGATGTACACGTGGCACGTGCGCGCCGAGCACGTTGACGAAGCACTTGATCTGGGCATACACGGTTATCTCTCCAAGGAGCTCACCGCGGACGAACTCGCGGACGCCCTCGTGCGCGTGCACGAGGGGGAGTGCGTGGTGGCCCCCGAACCAGTGCGGGAGGACATCACCTTGCCGGACTGGCCCGGCCGGCCCGAGGGGCTCTCCGCGCGTGAGGCGGAGGTGATCGCGCTGATCACCCAGGGGTTCACCAATGACGAAATCGCCCGGCACTGCTACCTCAGCATCAACTCCGTGAAGTCCTACATCCGTTCCGCCTACCGCAAGATGGGCGTGGAGCGACGCAGTCAGGCCGTGTTGTGGGGCGTCCAGCACGGGATGGATCCCACGGGTCAGCAGCAGCGCACAACCGCGGTCTGACCCGCAGCGTCATCCGGGACCGACCAGCGGTTTCATCCTTTCGGGTGCGCGACAGCCCGGGGTACGGCGGGGCACAATGGACACATGACCGAAGACAAGTACGCAGCAGCCAGGAAAGCACGGGAACTCGCCGGTGAAGAGGGCGGTTTCCCCGAGCAGGAACAGACCCCGCCCGGCCTGTCCACGGACATGCAGCCCTTCCCGGACCACGGTGAGGAGAACTGGGTGGGCCGCGGTCGCCTCGAGGGTCTCAAGGCCCTCGTGACCGGTGGCGACTCCGGCATCGGCCGCGCGGTGGCCATCGCATTCGCCCGTGAGGGCGCGGACGTGGCCATCAACTACCTCTCGGACGAGGAATCGGACGCGCAGGACACCAAGCAGTGGATCGAGAAGGCCGGTCACAAGGCCGTCCTGCTGCCCGCGGACCTGCGCGAGGAAGCCACCGCCCGTCAGGTCGTGGACGACGCCGCCGAGCAGCTCGGCGGCCTGGACATCCTCGTCAATAACGCGGGCTTCCAGTGGGCCCGCCGTGACGGCGGTCTGCAGGGTCTGAAGACCGAGGAGATGGACCGCGTCTTCAAGACCAACCTGTACGCCCTGTTCTGGGTCTCCCAGCAGGCGCTGCAGTACCTGAAGAGTGGTTCCTCGATCATCAACGTGAGCTCCATCCAGGCCTACGACCCGTCCGAGAACTTGATCGACTACGCCTCCACCAAGGCCGCGATCAACAACTTCACGGTCAACCTGGCCAGCGAGCTGGGGGAGAAGGGGATCCGCGTCAACGCCGTGGCCCCCGGACCCATCTGGACCCCGCTGCAGCCCGCGACCAAGGCCGGCGAGAGCATGCCTCAGTTCGGGTCGGACACCCCGCTCGGCCGCGCGGGACAGCCCTCCGAGATGGCCGGGGCGTTCGTGTTCCTGGCCAGCCCGGCGGAGGCGTCCTACGTCTCCGGCACGGTGATCGGTGTGACCGGCGGCAAGCCCGTCTTCTAGGCCACCTTCGAGAGCCACGACAGACAAGTGCACATGACACCACCGTGGGCGGGACGCGATACGCGGCCCGCCCATTGGTGTGTCACGGGCACGTGATGTGAAACCCGGGAGCCTCGTGACGAATCCTTCCGCCATGCACCGCAGACTTGGCCTGACGGACGCCGTGACCATCGGGCTCGGTTCCATGATCGGCGCCGGCATTTTCGTGGTGTTCGCCCCCGCTGCGGCCTCCGCGGGCGCCTGGTTGCCGCTGGCCCTCGTGCTGGCCGCGGTCGTCGCACTGTGCAACGCACTGTCCTCGGCCCAGCTGGCCGCCCAGTACCCCGTGGCCGGCGGTAGTTACGTCTACGGTCGCGAGCGCCTCGGCCCCTGGCCGGGGTTCCTCGCCGGGTGGTGTTTCCTCACCGGTAAGACCGCGAGCTGCGCGGCCATGGCCATGACGTTCGCCGCCTACGTGGTCCCCGAGCCCTGGCAACGGCCCGTCGCTGCTCTCGCGGTGCTCGGTGTGGTCGCGGTCAACTGCTTCGGCGTGACGCGCACTGCTTCGGCCACCAAGGTGCTCGTGGGTATCGTGCTCGCGGGCCTGGCCGTGGTCATCGTGGCCGGGCTCTTCGCCGGGTCCGGCCCCGCCGCATCAACCTTCGGTGCGGCACCGCCGGGCGGGGCGTACGGCGTCCTGCAGGCCGGGGGACTCCTGTTCTTCGCTTTCGCCGGGTACGCACGCATCGCCACCATGGGGGAGGAAGTGCGCGATCCCGCCCGGATCATCCCCCGGGCCATCGTCATCTCCCTGAGCGCGGTCCTCGTGATCTACGGCGTACTCGCGGTGCTCTCGCTGCACGTCCTCGGTCCCGAGGCCCTGTCCCGTACGACGACGCCGCTCGCGGACCTCGCCGCGGCCGCCGACTGGCCGTGGACCACGGTTGTGGTCACGATTGCGGCCGCTGCCGCCACGCTCGGGGCGCTGCTGGGGCTCACGGCGGGGATCGGTCGGACCGGCCTGGCCATGGCCCGCACGGCGGATCTGCCCGCGCCCCTCGCCGTGCTCGACGAGCGCCACGGCGTCCCGCGCCGCATCGAAATCGTGGTGGCAGCGGTGGTCGTGATCGCGGTGTTCACCATGGACGTGCGCGGGGTGGTGGGCTTCTCGTCGTTCGGGGTGCTGCTGTACTACCTCGTGGCCAACCTCAGTGCGCTCACGCAGACCGGGCCGCATCGCCGCTACCCGCGCGCGGTGTCCGTCCTGGGCACGGTGCTGTGCGTGGTCCTCGTGGTCACGCTCCCGATCGCGTCCGTGGCGGGCGGCGTCCTCGTGCTGGCGCTGGGCATCGTGTACCGAGGGATTAGGGTGCGACGGCGCTGACCCGGCTGGTGAGGGCGCGTCACGCCATGCTGCACAGCCGTCGCGAACCACGCCGCCGGGCGCTGCCGCTGCATGCCGCCGCCGCGCGCGCCGTCGTCCGGCACGGGGCGCACCGGCGAGCCGGACGACCGCGGTTCGTTCAGCGCTCGTTGTTGCGCTGTGCGGCCTTGCTGCCGAGCGTGCTCAGGGCGTTGACCACGCGGGATCCCAGGCGCTGCTTGGCGGTGGCCCCCACCACGAGATCCGTCTGCTGGGGGGACGCGGACGGGAGCACCCGGTTCACCACGCCCAACGCGCGAATCGTGAGCCCGGGGGCGATACCCCGGACTCGCTGGGCGACCTTGGGCAACCACCCCAGCAGCACGATCGGGCGTCCCGCGAGAACGCCGTCCACGATCAAGCGGGCCGCGCGGTCGGCGTTCATGGACAACACCGGCAGGGACGCGGACGGCGCGAACCACGCGTACTCGTTCTGCGACTCGCCCGTGAAGTAGGCGCGCTCGTGCGATCCCGTGCGCATGAGGCCGGGGTCGATGCTCGTGGCGGTGACGCCGGTCCCCGACAGGGACGCCGCGAGACCCTCGCTGAACCCCACCGCGCCGAACTTGGCCGTGCAGTACGGCAACAGGTGCGGCACGGAGACCAGTCCGCCCACGGACGCGATCGTGCCGATCCGGCCGCGGCCACGCTCGCGCATCCCGGGCAACACCGCGAGCGCGGTGTGCACGGGACCCATGGTCATGGTGGTCACGGCGTCCCGAAACTGCTCCACCGTGACACCCTCCACCGAGCCCACCTGGATGATCCCGGCGACCGTGATGAGCACGTCCACCGGTCCCAGATCGCGCTCCACATCCCGCACCAAGGCCTCGACCTGGTCCGCCTCGGCGACGTCGCACACGTAGTCGTGCACCGTGCCGAACGGGGACAGCATCTCGCGCGCGCGGGCCAGCTCGGCGGCGTCGCGAGCGCACACGGCGACGTCGAAATCACGCGAGAGAAGTTCCTTGGCCACGAGCAGCCCCAGTCCACGGGAGGCTCCGGCCACGAGGGCAACCTGATGCGATGCGGTCATACGGGACACGCTACGCGGTGCGCCGCCCAGGTTCGACCCCCCCCTGCAGGGGTGGTGCCCGGGCGGGGTGATCATGCTTTACTGGGTGAATGCGAGCACTCACATGGCAAGGACTTGGCGACGTCCGGGTCGAAAACGTCCCCGATCCCGTTCTGCAGGATCCCACCGACGCCATCGTGCGGGTCACGTCCACCGCGATCTGCGGTTCGGACCTGCACCTCTACGGCGTGCTGGGCCCATACCTGCAGAAGGACTACGTGATGGGTCACGAGTTCATGGGCATCGTGGAAGAAGTGGGACCGGAGGTCAGCAACCTCGCACCCGGTGACCGCGTGGTCGTCCCGTTCGTGATCGCGTGCGGTCACTGCTGGATGTGCGACCGCGGGCTGTACGCCGCGTGCGAGACCACCCAGGTCCGCGAGATGGGAACGGGCGCCGCGCTGTTCGGTTTCTCCACCCTCTACGGGTCGGTCCCCGGGGGCCAGGCGGAAATGGTGCGCGTCCCGCACGCGGACTTCGGCCCCGTGAAACTGCCCAAGGACTTCGACGACGAGCGTTTCCTCTACCTCAGCGACATCCTGCCCACCGCGTGGCAGGGCGTGAAGTACGCGAACGTGGGGGAGGAGGACACCCTCGCGGTGCTGGGCCTCGGACCCGTGGGCCAGCTCGCGGTGCGTTCGGCCAAGCTGCAGGGCGTCAAGCGGATCATCGCCGTGGACCGTGTGGACGAGCGCCTCGCCCTGGCCAAGAGCTGGGGGATCGAGACCGTGGACATGCGTGAGGTGGACGAGGTCTCCGACACGCTCGTCGACATGACGGATGGGCGCGGCCCCGACGGCGTCCTGGATGCCGTGGGCATGGAAGCGCACGGCAACCCCATTGCGGAGAAGATCGTCGCCGGTGCGGCGCGACTGCCCAAGCCGCTCGGGCGCAAGGCCATCGAGACGGCCGGTATCGACCGGTTGGACGCGTTGCACACCGCGATCCACAGCGTGCGCCGCGCGGGCACGGTCTCGGTGTCGGGCGTGTACGGCGGAATGGCGGATCCCATGCCCATGATGGAGATGTTCGACAAGGGCATCAGCATGCGCATGGGCCAGTGCCACGTGCGCCACTGGACCGATGAGCTGCTGGAGATCGCGAGCCGCCCGGACGACGTCCTCGGCCTCGAGTCACTGGCCACCCACCACGTGTCCTTGGAGGACGCACCGGAGATGTACAAGATCTTCCAGGAGAAGAAGGACGGCTGCATCAAGGTGGTCCTCAAGCCATGACCCTGTGCACACCACGATCATGCTCATGGGAAGAGGAGCCGGTCGCCCTTGACTGACGTACTGCTTCGAGTAGCCACTGCACCCCGCCGTGGGGTCGATCGTCTCATCCGCGGATACCAGCGCCACCTCTCACCGCGTAAAGGATTCACGTGCGCGCATCTCGTGGCACGGGGCGGGCAGTCCTGCTCCGCGGCGGTGCGCGGCATCATTGCGCAGTACGGCGTGATCCGAGGGATCATCCCCACGATGCTCCGTTTCGCGGCCTGCTACCGGGCGGCACTCATGCTCGGCCCCGCGGGCCGCGGCGACGTGAGTGGAGTCTGCTGCTGCGGGCCCATCCCCATTCCGTTCCGGTTCTAAGCAAGATCGAGGAAGCCCCTCCCACCTCGCGGCGCGCTCGGAGGTAGGAGGGGCTTCGTGGTGCCCGCCAGTTACGTTGTGAGTACCCCCGATCGCCGGGCGTTTGGTGCTCGACCGGGTATGGCTTCTCTGCCCAGCCATCCATGGTCCGGGGGGGTGTTGCCGCCCGGTCGAGAGACACGCGTTGACCTCTCATAGGGACACGGCAGCTTCTCTGAGGTCTCTTCGTAACGTGGGTGCCGGCATCGGGTCTCAAGACTGCGACCAGCAGTGATGCGTTCAACGAGGACGACATCATGAACGCCAGATTCGCGGCCGTAATCGGCCTGGACGTGGGGAAGACCGGGCATCATGCCTGCGCGCTGGACCCCGACGGGAACAGGCTCTTCGACAAGCCCCTCCCGCAGGACGAGGCCCAGCCGCGCGACCTCTTCACACACCTGCAGGAGCACGGCGACGTGCTGATGGTCGTCGATCAGCCCAACACCATCGGAGCCCTGCCCATCGCAGTCGCTCGCGACGTCGGCTGCGCGGTGGCCTACCTACCCGGGTTGGCGATGCGAAAGGCCGCGGACCTCGCCCACGAGACCACCCGGGCACTGAACCGGATCCGGTCTCTGCCCACACAGATCCATCCCGCTGACCCGGAGGTGCTGGTCGATCGGATCTTCACGGCGTTCAGCGAGCAGACCTTGGTCGTTCCAGCGACCGCGGCCGTGGAGTTGGTGATCCCGAGGGTGGCCGGGCAGGTCAAGGAGCTGAAGGAACAACGCGCGACCGTAGCCCGGGAGGTCGAGGCTATGCTGGAGGACTTCTCTCTCGCCGGGGTCTTGATGAGCATGCCGGGGATCGGCATCAAGACCGCCGCCCAGATCCTCCTGGCCATCGGCGATGGCTCCGCATTCGAGACCGCAGGCCATCTCGCAGCCTACGCCGTCGTCGCGCCGGTCACGCGAAGATCAGGGACCTCGATCAGGAGTGAGTTCCCCGCCTGATCCGGCAACAAACGCCCGAAGAACGCGCTGTTCTACTCCGCGTGGGTCGCCTCGGACTCAGATCCGATCTCCAAGGCCTACTACGACCGGAAGCGCGCCGAGAGAAACCGACACCACGCCGCCGTCATCTGCCTCGCCCGCCGCCGCTGCAACGTCATCTACGCGATGCTCCGCAATGGCACCTACCCCCAGCCCCGAACCAACCACCCTCGCGGTTTGACTCAGAACATAGGAGCACCCCCGGCTGTGCTTTTACTGAGTTAGAACAGATATTCGCGCGCCAAGCTGCTTTTCCTCCACCGTGCATTTGGACGGCGGGCGCGGGCGGTCGGGGTGGCGGGGATGGCCGCAGCGGTGGGAGTGGTCAGGCCGGACGGGCCGCTGGGAAGCGGGCGGTCGAGGTCATGCAGGACTGACCCGCCAACGAGAACGAGGTGCGAACCCCGACCGGTACACCGATCGATGTTCGCACCTCGTGCATGGGGTGAGCGACGGGGGTTGAACCCGCGACCTCCTGGACCACAACCAGGCGCTCTGCCGACTGAGCTACGCCCACCATTGAACCCGTGGAAGAACCGTTCGATCCCTCCGGGCAACGACGACCACTATAGCGCACGCCCGGGCGGATTCCTGCATCGAGCGCCTGAACGCGTCAGGTCCCGGTCAGGAACCCGAGCGGGTCGGGGAGGCCTTGATGAGCGCGGCGATCTTGCGGGCGTCGTCGGAGGTGGGGCCGGGATCGCCGGGGAAGAGGATGTGGCGGTAGTATCGCAGCTCGTCGATCGAGTCCTCGATGTCGCCGAGCGCACGGTGATTGCCCGTCTTCTCGGGCGCCTGGAAGTACGCGCGCGGGTACCAGCGCCGCGCGAGCTCCTTGATCGTGGAGACGTCGATGACCCGGTAGTGCAGGTGATCCACGAGTTGCGGCATGTCCCGCGTGAGGAACGTCTTGTCCGTCCCCACGGAGTTACCACCCAGCGGCGCCTTGCCCGGTTCGGGGACCCATTTGCGGATGTAGTCCAGCACCGCGTCCTGCGCCTGCGCCATGTCCATGCCGTTCTCGAGCTCCGGCAGCAGCCCGGATGTCTCATGCATGTTCCGCACGAAAGAAGACATCTGATCGAGCGCGGCCTGCGGGGGTTTGATGACCACGTCCACGCCACTGCCCAGCACGTTGAGCTCGTCGTCGGTCACGAGCGCGGCCACCTCGATCAACGCGTCATCGGACAGGGACAGCCCCGTCATCTCGCAGTCGATCCACACTATTCTCCGGTTTGCAGTCGTCACGCCCTCCAATCTATCGCGTCGTGCGGGCACCCCCGCGACGCTGCCTCGCCCCGGGCATCCGGTTGGCGTACGACGTCGCACGGTAGGATCACCCCGACGCCGCCCCCGCGCACCGCGCGCCGCGGCGGACGATTCCCAGACCCCTCATCTGCGGCCACCGCGGAAGCACCGGGAGGCCCGTAGTGCGCATCACGTCCAGGACGGAACGTCACCCGACGCTCCCCGGAACCGGACGGGACGCAGCCCCGGGACGAGACGCGACGTCGTCGGCGTCATTGACCCGCACTGTGGTGATGGGCTCGCTGGGCTCGCTCATGTTGCTGTTCGGCTCCCTGGGCGTGGGATGGCTCGCGAGCGTGTCCTCGCTGCGGCGCATCCCGCTGATCATGTGGATGCGCTTCGAGACCGTGGGCGTGGTGGTCTCGGTCGTGATGCTCGCCCTCGGAGCCATGCTCCTGGTGCGGCAGTGGCTGCGCCTGGGCCAGAAACTCAGACCGTGGGGACCGGAGAGCGCCCGCTGGGTGCTGATCTCGATCGCGGCGTGGGCGGCGCCCATGCTCGTGAGCATCCCGTTGTTCAGTCGGGATGTGTACTCGTACATCGGGCAGGGCCGCGTGATAGCGAACGGGTTGAACCCGTACGAGTCCGGGGTCTCCACGATCGACAACTTCTTCCAACTGGGCGCGGACCAGTTATGGGCGGAATCCCCGCCCCCGTACGGCCCGGTGTTCCTTTGGCTCGAACAGCTCGTGGTCCTCGTGACCGGTGCGGACCCGGACGCCTCCGTGCTGCTGTTTCGGGCCTTGTGCGTGGTGTCCGTGATCGCGTGCATGTGGGTCATCCCGCGCCTGGCCCGGCTGCACGGCGTCAATCCGCGGCGGACCATGTGGCTATCGGTGGCCAATCCGCTGTTCCTCACGAACTTCGTGGTGGCTGCCCACAACGACGCGATCATGCTGGCCCTGGCCCTGATCGGGACCTACGTGGCGGCAATGCACCGCAACTGGAAGGGTGGGATCGCGGGCACGACCCTTGTGACCCTGTCTGTGGCGATCAAGCCCATCACACTGATCTTCCTGCCGTTCGTGGGCCTGCTCTGGGCCGGGCGCGGTGCGTCATGGCCGCGCCGGTTCGCGATCTGGGCCCTCACGCTGGCCTACTCCGCGGCTTTGTTGGCGCTCATGGGATTCGTCAACGGCTTCGGTTTCGGGTGGGTCTCCGCGGTCTCTACACCGGGCACCGTGTACATCTGGTACGCGCCGATCGGACTGCTGGGGTTGTTCGCGCAGCTCGTGGGCAACTCGTGGGGGTTCAACGGCTCCGCGTGGATGGACGCCGTGCACACGACCGGGACGGTGCTCTCCGCCGCGGTGGTGGTCGTGCTGATGTTCGTGGGGCGGGACGCCAAACTGTTCCGCCGGCTCGCGTGGGCGCTCGCCGCGTTCGTGCTGCTGGCCCCCATCATCCAGGCATGGTACGTGGTGTGGCTCATCCCGTTGTTCGCGATCTCCGGGATCCGCGACGACTGGCAGGTGGACGTGCTGTTCTTCGTGACCGCGTTCTTCATGGTCTACGCCGTGGCGGACCAGCTGGACGTGTTCCCCTACCTGGACCTGAACCTCTTCGCGGCGCGGGTCATCGCCGCGCTCGTGGCCCTGACGTACGGCATCTACCTGTGGCTACTGGACCCGGCCACCCGGCGTGTGGCGCGGCCCCCACGAGGCGAGCGGGCGACGTCGCCCGTGCTGTGACGCGAACGCGGCCCCGCTCGCGAGGAGCGGGGCTGCGTCCGTGTGGAGCGGGGAATCAGACGCCGAAGTACATCTGGAACTCCAGCGGGTGGGGGACCACAGAGAGCGGCTTGAGCTCAACCTCACGCTTGTACTCGATCCAGGTCTCGATCAGGTCCTCAGTGAACACGTCACCGGCGAGCAGGAACTCGTGGTCCGCCTCAAGGGCCTCGAGCGCCTCCGACAGGGTGCCCGGGGCCTTCTTGATGTCCTTGGCCTCCTCCGGGGGCAGCTCGTAGAGGTCCTTGTCGATGGGGTCCGCCGGCTCGATGCGGTTGCGGATCCCGTCCAGCCCGGCCATCAGCTGCGCGGCGAACGCGAGGTACGGGTTGCACGAGGGGTCCGGCGCGCGGAACTCCAGGCGCTTGGCCTTGGGGTTGGTGCCCGTGATGGGGATCCGGATGCCCGCGGAGCGGTTGCCCTGCGAGTAGACCATGTTCACGGGGGCCTCGAAGCCCTTGACCAGGCGGCGGTAGGAGTTCACGGTGGGGTTGGTGAACGCGAGCACCGCGGAGGAGTGCTCCAGCAGGCCGCCGATGTACCAGCGCGCCACGTCCGACAGGCCTGCATAACCCTTCTCGTCGTAGAACAGCGGCTCCCCGCCCTTCCACAGCGACTGGTGGCAGTGCATCCCCGAGCCGTTGTCGTTGAAGACGGGCTTGGGCATGAACGTGACGGTCTTGCCGAACGAGTCCGCGGTGTTTTTGATCACGTACTTGAACTTGAGCAGGTCGTCCGCGGCGGCGGTCAGCGTGGAGAACTTGTAGTTGATCTCCGCCTGACCCGCGGCACCGACCTCGTGGTGGGAGCGCTCGACCTCAAGGCCCACCTCGTCCAGGGCCACGCACATGGCGTCGCGCAGGTCCGCCTGCTTGTCCACGGGGGACACGGGGAAGTAGCCGCCCTTCACGGGGGTCTTGTTCGCGAGGTTGCCGCCCTCTTCCTCACGGCCGCTGTTCCAGGAGGCTTCGTCCGAGTCGATCCGGTAGAAGGTGTGCTCGGGGGAGACCTGGAAGCGGGCGTCCTCGAAGACGAAGAACTCGGCTTCGGACGCGAAGTTCGCGGTGTCCGCGATACCGGTGGAGGCCAGGTACGCCTCGGCGCGCTCGGCTACACCGCGCGGGTCGCGGTGGTAGGGCTCGCCGGTGCGCGGGTTCACGATGGAGCACGTGACCACGAGCGTCTTCTCGAGCCGGAAGGGGTCCACGAACGCGGACTGGGGGTCCGGGATCAGCTGCATATCGGACTCGGCGATGCCCTGGAAACCACGGATGGAGGAACCGTCGAACAACTGTCCGTCCGTGAAGAAGTCCTCGTCCACCGCCTTGGCCGGGAGGTTGAAGTGCTGCTGCACACCGGGCATGTCCGTGAAACGCAGATCGACGAACATGACCTCTTCGTCCTTGAGGAACGCGAGCACTTCTTCGGCTGATTGGAACATGGACCTGTTCTCCTTCTGTGTGGGCGTCCGATCGACGCCGCGGTGGCGGGGACCACCGCGGTCGTTCGGTTCTGATGTCCAGCGTAGGAACCTGGCGTTGCCCGTCCATGACACGAATGTTTCGTCCGTGTAACGCCCGGAGCGTGATGCACGGAGGGCTCGCCGACCGGTCAGTACGAGCCCCAGTCTACCGGCGGGTGCACGAGCTCCCACGTCGGCCCGTTAGGGTGAAGTCATGATTTCTCGCCAGGACATGGGCTCGTGGCTCGACGGCGCCCCCCAGGGAAGCCAGCCGTACCCCGGTCGTCGTCTGGGTCGCCCCGCTGAGGGGCCGGGCTCGATCGCTCGCTTCCCTGCGCGCCTGGTGGCCCTGGTGATCGACTGGGTGCTTGCGGTGGTTCTCGCGGGGCTGTTCCTGGCGCAGTGGAACGGGTCGGGGCTGATGAACCTCGCGGTGTTCTTCGTGATCAGCGTGCTCATGGTCGGGTTCTTCGGGCGCACCCCGGGGCACTGGATCATGGGGTTGCAGGTCCAGACGATGAAGGGCCGCCCCGCCGGTTTCGGCAGAGCGGCCCTTCGCACGCTGCTGTTGTGTCTGGTGATCCCCGCGCTGATCGCGGACGAGGACCAACGGGGTCTGCACGATCGCGCGGTCGACACCGTCCTGGTGCGCGTGCGCTGATCAGCAGGATCGCCCCACGGCCCGTGGGCGCTGGTTCAGCGACCGCGCATGGACTTACGATCTGGGCGCGCACGCATGGGATCCACGCCCTTGGGGATCGGCAGCTTGTTCTGCAGGGTGTTCATCCGGCGGTGGACCACCTGAACTTCTTGCTTAGTGAGCTTGTTCTCCAGGCGCTTCATCTCCTTGGTGAGCTTGCTCAGGGGGATCTGGTTCTCGCCGTTGCCGGACTTGAGCACGTGGATGGGGACGTTCTGGATCACCGGGCCGATGCGGCGGCGTTCCTTCTTCACGAGCTTGTCCACGCGGTTGACCGGGCCCTCGGTGATGAACACGACACCGGGGCGGCCCACGGCGCGGAACAGCAGGTCCTTGGACTTGGGATCCATCGCGGCGGGTTCCTCCTCCACGATCCACCCGCGTTTGAGGGTGGACAGCGCGGCCCCCGCGGCACCGGGTTGTCCCTCAATGCGCGAGAATGCGGCTTTCTCGGCCCGCCGTGACAGCAGGATCACGGCGGCGAGCACCGCGAACGGGATGCCGATGAGCAACCACGTGATCCAGTTGCCGAGTAGCACACCGATGAGCAGGAACACGAGCAGCACGCCTAGGCCGAGCAGGATCATCCACCACAGGATGTTCGGCTCGCGCTCGCGAGTCATCTGGAAGACCTGCTTCATCTGCGCGAAGATGCCCGGGCCCTTAGCGGCCTTGCGCTGGCGCTTCTCCTCGCGCTTACGGTCGCGTTCGGCGGCCTTGGCCTTGGTGGACGTGGCTGGTGACACAGTTCTTCCTCGCACTCGCTGACACAGGGGATCTCCGCCATTCTATCCGCTGAGGCCCGTCGACGCGGCGTCTCGTCCGTAGGGAAGCCCTCCCGGGTGCCGCGCGGCACCCGGAACGGCGACGCCGCCCGGCGCGGGGGGGGGGGGGGGGGGGGGGGGGGGGGGGGTGGGGGGGGGGGGGCGGGGGGGCGGGCGGGGGGGGGCGCGGGGGCGGGGGGGGGCGGGGGCGGGGGGCCCG
>NZ_LZMM01000004.1:0-7836 GCF_001665945.1 Kocuria sp. ICS0012
GCTCACGTGCGTGGGGGGGGGGGGGGGGGGGGGGGGGGGGGGGGGGGGGGGGCGCCCCCCCCCCCCGCGGGGGGGGGGGGGGGGCCCGCCCCCGCCCCCCCCCCGCGCCCGCCCCCGTCCACAGCCACGCCGCACGACCGAAGGAGATCCAACCATGACCACCCAGACCAACGGTGTCTTCGACCGCACGCCCCTGATCGCGGGCAACTGGAAGATGAACATGGACCACACGCAGGGCATCGCCCTGCTGCAGAAGCTCGCGTGGACACTCAAGGACGCCAAGCACGACTTCTCCCGCGTGGAGGTCGCGGTGTTTCCCCCGTTCACCGACCTGCGCTCCGTGCAGTCCCTCGTGGACGGCGACGGACTGCAAATCGTCTACGGCGCCCAGGACCTCTCCGACCAGGACTCCGGGGCATACACGGGAGACATCTCGGGACAGTTCCTGGCCAAGCTTGGGTGCCGTTACGCGCTCGTGGGGCACTCCGAACGGCGGAGTATCCACGCCGAATCCGATGAGCAGTGCCGCGACAAGGTCCGCGCCGCGATCCGTCACGGCTTGACCCCCATGCTGTGCATCGGCGAGGGTCTCGAGCAGCGCCAGGCCGGCGAGCACGTGCAGTACACGCTCGAGCAGTTGCGCGGGAGCCTCGCGGAGCTCAACGCCGGCGAACTCAAGGGCCTCGTGGTGGCCTACGAACCGGTGTGGGCCATCGGCACGGGGGAGGTGGCCGGACCCGAGGACGCCCAGGAGATGGCCCACGCGATCCGCGCGGAACTCGAGTCGCTGTACGGCGAGGACTTCGCGAAGGCCACGCGGGTGCTCTACGGCGGTTCGGTGAAGTCCTCGAACGTCGCGAACATCCTCGGGGGAGCGGACGTGGACGGGGCCTTGGTGGGCGGTGCCAGTCTGGACGCGGAGGAATTTGCTAAGATTACCCGGTTCGAGCAGCACCTGGTCACCGACCAGTGATCCCCTCCGATCGTTGACGGTTGACCCGCCCCCGAGATTCGTGAATCGAGGCTATTCGTGGAGATCCTCCAGATCGCCCTCCAGGTGATCATCGTGGTCACCGGCATCCTGTGCATCATGTTCGTCCTGCTCAACAAGGGCAAGGGCGGCGGTCTGTCGGACATGTTCGGTGGCGGGATGACCCAGTCGCTGAACACCTCCGGCGCCGCGCAGAAGAACGTGGTGCGGATCACCACCGTTCTGGCGATCGTGTGGGTCCTGGCCATCGTGAGCTACGGCCTGCTGATGCGCTTCAGCGGCCCGGGGGTCTGAGAGCCGCCGCACGCGCACCGGCTGATCCGGTCGCCACGACTCGGCACAGCACAAGAACTCGGCACAGCAGAAGAACTCAGTAGAGCAGACGACGTCGGCCCGGACCGTGAAGGTCCGGGCCGACGTCGTCGTCTCCGGGGTGCGGTGTCGTCCCGTACGTGCCGGGTGACGGGCCGGGCCCGGGGGCGGGATCATGGGCTCAGCCCGCGGTCCCGCCCGGGGCCGGGTCGGGGTCCTCGGGCATGCCCGGGAGGGCGTCCTCCGTGACGAGCCACAGGGTCTCCCGGGTCCCGCGTACCGCGCTGGCCGGGGCCTCGGTCGCGGTGATCTCCGGCCGTCGGATCGTGGCGAGGGCCTCGGCTTTCGCAGCACCGGCGACCAGCAACCAGACCCGCTGCGCGGAATTGATCGCTGGTAGGGACATGGTGACGCGGGTGGGCGGCGGTTTGGGGGAGTCCTCGACCGCGAACACCGGGGCGTCCGTGCGCAGGACGTCCTCGCGGCCCGGGAACAGGGACGCCACGTGGGTGTCCGGGCCCAGGCTCAGCAGGGCCAGATCGAAGACCGGCAGGCCCGTGTCGGATCCCTCGTTCTCGGCCGCCGCGGCGAGTTCCTCGGCGTAGTCCTCGGCCGCGGCATCGGCCGACGCGATCTCGTCCGAGCCCGCCACGGGGTGCACGCGGTCCCACGTCAGCTCGTGGGTCTCGTCCCACGCGTCCGCGGCCTGGACACCGTTGCGTTCGCCGTCCGCACCGGGCAGGAACCGCTCGTCCGACCACCACACGTTCACGCGCGACCAGTCGATCACGGCGGCGTCCGGGTGGCCGGCCAGCTCACCGATCACGCGGGTCCCCATGCTCCCGCCGGTCAGCACGAGGGTGGCCTCCCCGCGTTCGTCCTGGGCGTGCTCGAGCACCTCGAGGACGCGCCCGGCGGTGTCCCAGGCAAGGCGTTCGTCACCCTCGTGCGGGACGAGTCGCGGTTCCGGGCGGGACGGCTCACTCATCGCCGGCTCCCTCGGCCGGTGCGGAAGCCGAGGCATCGTGGCCCTGCACCGTGGTGTTCTCGGAAGGCTCCGCGGCCTCCTCACCGACGGTGCGGGTCGTGATCCGGGCACTCGCGAGCCCCGAGGTGATGACCTCGCCGTAGACCTCGTCCGCGTCCAACCGTCGCAGTTCCTCCGCGAGGCACGCGTTGAGATCCCGCACGGGCATGGCGATCTGCTGATCCGGCTGACCCGGCTGGGAGAGCACGGCCACGGTGCGGCCGGGGCGGTGCAGCTGCACCGATCCGTCGTCGGTGACCAGGCACACGCGGTCGAGACCTCGCCGGGTGTCGTCGGTGATGATGGTCGCCGGGGCATCGAGCTTGCTGGACAGCCACACCCCCAACAGCACCATGGACGGGGCCACCGTGGAGCCCTCGAGCACGATCTCGCGCACCTTCACGGGCCCCACCTGGTCCAGGACCGCAGCGAGCTGGATGCGCCAGTTGGTGATCCGCGTCCAGGACAGGTCCGTGTCCCCGGGGCGGTACTGCTGGGACAGTTGTGCCAGGGACTCGAAGGGTGCGGGCGCACGCGAGGAGTCGGTGATCCTGCGGTGGGCGATGCACCCGATCGAGCTCGTGCTGGGATTCTCGGGGAAGTCGTGCGGCCACCACGCCACGATGGGTGCGTCCGGCAGCAACAGCGCGGAGACCAGGGTCTCAGTGGGTTCGGCGAGCTCGCCGTAGCCGTGCAGCAGGATCACCTCGGACGCGCCGGCGTCCCCGCCCACGCGCAATTGCGCGTCCAAGCGGGTCTCGTCGGTGCGGGAGTGCGCTACGTGCACGATGATCCGGCACGGGTGCTCGTGACTCGCATAGTTCGCGGCCTCGACCGCGACCTCCGAGTGACCGGCCTGCGCCAGGACCACGAGCGTCAGCACGCGGCCCAGCGTCACCACGCCGTTCTCGTCCCGCAACTGATTGAGTTTCTTCTCAATCTTCGCCGCGGTGGTGTTCTCCATCTGAACGATCACGGTCGCCTCCAAACTCGCCCGTCACGGGCCATCAACTCGTGCGCCGAGTCCGGTCCCCACGAACCCGGTGCGTACGGCTCGGGCATGACGCGCTGCTCGGCCCAGTGCTCCTCGAACGGGTCCAGGATCTTCCAGGACAGCTCCACCTCGGAGTGGTCCGGGAACAGCGGGGGCTCGCCCAGCAGGACGTCGAAGATCAACCGCTCGTAGGCCTCGGGGCTCGACTCCGTGAACGCGTGGCCGTAACCGAAGTCCATGGTCACGTCCCGGATCTCGGACTGGGTGCCCGGGACCTTGGAGCCGAAGCGGATGGTCACGCCCTCGTCCGGTTGGATCCGGATCACGATCGCGTTCTGACCGAACTCGTCGTTGTCCATGTCCCGGAACAGCAGGTTGGGCGACTTCTTGAACGCCACCGCGATCTCGGTGACCCGCCGGCCCAGCCGCTTCCCCGCGCGCAGGTAGAACGGCACGCCCGCCCAGCGGCGGTTGTTGATGTCCACGCGCAGTGCGGCGAAGGTCTCCGTACGGGAATCCGCGGGGATGTCCTTCTCCTCGTGGAAGCCCTTGACGTAGTCCCCGCCCTGCAGCCCGGACGTGTACTGGCCCAGCGCGGAATGCTTCCCGAGGTCCTCGGGCAGCACCACGGATTCGAGTACCTTGGCCTTCTCGCGGCGCAGGTTGTGCGCCGTGAAGGACGCGGGTTCCTCCATGGCGGTGAACGCGAGCAACTGCAGCAAGTGGTTCTGGATCACGTCCCGGGCCGCGCCCACGCCGTCGTAGTAGCCGGCGCGCGAACCGATCCCGATCTCCTCGGCCATGGTGATCTGCACGTGGTCCACGTAGCGGGCGTCCCACAAGGGCTCGAACATCTGGTTCGCGAAGCGCAGCGCCAGGATGTTCTGCACCGTCTCCTTGCCCAGGTAGTGGTCGATGCGGAACACGCTGTCCGCGCGGAACACGCGTTCCACGATCGCGTTGAGCTCCCGTGCGGATTCAAGGTCGTGCCCAAAGGGCTTCTCGATGACCACGCGTCGCCAGCCCGTGCTGTCCTCGCTGTCGGCGAGGTCGTGGTCCGCGAGCTGTTGGCACACCACCTCGAACGTCTTGGGCGGAATCGAGAGGTAGAACGCGTGGTTGCCGCGGGTGCCCCGGTCCCGGTCGAGCTCGTCGAGGGTCTGCGCGAGCCGGTGGTACGCGTCGTCGTCGTCGAACTCGCCGTGGACGAAACGCAGACCCGAGGCGAACTGGTTCCAGAGGTCCTCGTTGTAGGGCGTGCGCGCGTGCTCGGCGACGTGTTCCTTGACGTACTCGGCGAACTGGGCGTCGTCCCAGTCCCGCCGGCCGAACCCCACGAGGGAGAAGGCCGGCGGGAGCAGGCTACGGTTGGCCAGGTCGTACATGGCCGGCAGCAGCTTCTTCTTGGCGAGGTCACCCGTGACGCCGAACAACACGAGGGCCGACGGCGCGGCGACCCGGGTCAGGCGCCGGTCGCGGGGATCGCGTAGCGGGTTGCAGTTCTTGTTGTCAGGCACGCGTGTTCCTGTTCGTTAGCGGTTGGTGGCGGGTCACAGCTCCGATGCCACCCTGAGCAGCTGTGCGACACCCTCGGCCCGGTCCGTGAGCCGCAGCCGCACGACAGGACGGTGGTGATCGCTCAGCACACCAGCGTCGCCGTCGGCCTGCGCGCCGATGAGCTCACCGAACGTGAACGGGATCCCGGGGATGTCCACGTCAGTGCCCGTGGCCGCAGTGATCTGCAGGTAGACACCCTGCTCGGGGCCGCCCTTGTGGTACTGACCCGTGGAGTGCAGGAACCGGGGTCCCCAGCCGAAGGTCACGGGACGGCCCGTGTGCCGTGCGAGCAGATCGCGGATCGACTCGAGCTGCGCCCACTCGAGACGGTCGAAGTACGCCTGCACGCTCACGTAGCCGTTCTCGGGCAGCTGGGCGAGCAGTGCGGCGAGTGCCTCGGGCACGGTCGTGGCACCGTCGAGCAGCTGTTCACTGCCACGGATCTCGATCGCGCCGTCCGTGGCGGCGGCGGGGGAGGGCTCGGGCTTGGCGGCCAGCAGCTCGCGGGTGGCCGCCTTGGCGGATTCCACGTCCGGCTGGTTGAACGGGTCGATGCGCAGCAACTGTCCCACCACCGCGATCGCGACCTCGAACGCCATCATGAGCCCGGCCAGCGAACCGGCCACGCGCACGCCCTCGCTCTGCTCCTCCGTGACGGCCTCGTCGTCCACGAGCGAGACCACCAGGACGTCGGGGGCGCCCGACGTCACTTCGGGAGCGGCGTCGTTCACGACCACGGGCAGCACACCGGTTCCGGACTTGCCCGTGGACTCGGCGATCAGCTGCTCGGCCCAGTCCGCGAAGCCCACGAATGGTGCGCCCTGGTTCACGAGCACGATCTTGTCGCGCAGCGGGGACGTCCCGCCCAGGGCGGCGCCGAGCTGCAGACCGATGTTGTTCTTGTCGTCCTCGCGCAGCATCTCGGTGGCCTCTTCGGCGTCGTCGAGCAGCGCCGCGACGTCCACGCCGGCGAGCCCGGACGGCACGAGGCCGAACGCGGTGAGCGCCGAGAAGCGACCGCCCACGTTCGGGTCCGCGGTGAAGACCTTGCGGTAGCCGGCCTCACGGGACGCGGAGTCCATGGGGGAGCCCGGATCCGTCACGACCACCACGCGCGACGGTGCATCGATGCCCGCGCGCTCGAACGCGTTCACGAACACGCGCCGGGCGGAGTCCGTCTCGACGGTGGACCCGGACTTGGAGGAGACCACGAGCGCGGTGTGCTCGAGGTCCTCGAGTGCCTTGGTGACCATCTCCGGGTCGGTGGAGTCCAGCACGAACAGGTCCACCCCCGCGCTGCGCGTGATCACCTCGGGGGCCAGCGACGAGCCGCCCATGCCCGCGAGCACGAAACGGGTCACGCCCTCCCGGGCGAAGTCGTGGCGCAATTGTTCGATCTCGGGCACCAGGGGGCGCGAGACGCGCACGGCGTCGGTCCACCCGAGCCGTATCGCGGCTTCCTCCTGCGCGGCGGAGCCCCACAGCGCGGGGTCCTGGTCGAAGAGTTTGGACGCGAAGTTCTCGGCGACCAGACGCGGGACGTGCGTGTCGATCGCCTCACGCGCGGCGCCGGCCGCCTGCAATGACAATGAGCTCACGGGGAGCCTCCTCGGAACGTGGTTTTCGGACAACGACGCCGCGGCGCGGCTCCGACCCTATGCTCACCGGGCGGGTGCCCGGCGCGGGATCGCAGCCGCGACGCAGTGGCTGGGTTCGGCTCAGCGGGCCTCGTCGAGGGCAGTGCGCACCGTGGCGAGCAGCTCGTCCCAGGACTTGTCGAACTTCTTCAGCCCCTCGGTCTCGAGCTGGTCCACGACCTCCTCGTAGGAAATCCCCTGCTCTGCCACGGCGTTGAGCACGTCCGTGGCCTGTTGGTAGGTCCCCGTCACGGTGTCACCGGTGATCTCGGCGTGGTCGTAGGTCGCGTCCAGGGTCTTCTCCGGCATGGTGTTCACGGTGTTCGGGGCCACGAGTTCGCTCACGTACAGCGTGTCCGGCAGCGACGGGTCCTTGACACCCGTGGACGCCCACAGGGGACGCTGCGGGTTGGCCCCGGCCGCGGCCAGGCGCTTCCAACGCTCGGTCTCGAGCTGCTCCTCGTAGACCTGGTAGGCCAGGCGCGCGTTGGCGAGACCCGCCTTACCCTTCAGGGCCTTAGCCTCGTCCGTGCCCACGGCGTCCAGACGCTTGTCGATCTCGGTGTCCACGCGGGAGACGAAGAAGGACGCAACGGAGTGGATCGTGGAGAGGTCCTTGCCGTTCTCGAGCGCTTCCTCGAGGCCCTGCATGTACGCGTTGATGACCCCGCGGTAGCGGTCCAGCGAAAAGATCAGGGTCACGTTCACTGAGATCCCCTCCGCGATCGTGGCCGCGATCGAGGGCAGGCCCTTCTCGGTGGCGGGGATCTTGATCAGCGCGTTGGGCCGGTCGATGGTCTGCGAGAGCTTCTGGGCCATTGCGGACGTGGCGTCGGCGTCCTGGGCCAGTCGAGGATCCACCTCGATGGACACGCGGCCGTCCACGCCCTGGGTGGCCTGGGCGATGGGGGTGAACAGGTCGCACGCATCGCGCACGTCGTCGGTGGTGATCCGGAACACGGCGTCGTCCACGGAGGTGCCGGCCTTGGCGAGCTCCGCGACCTGTTCGCGGTAGGACTCACCGTCCGCGAGTGCCGCGGCGAAGATCGTGGGGTTGGTGGTCACGCCCACCACGTTCTTGGTGTCGATCAGTTCCTGGAGGTTCCCGCTCGTCAGGCGCTGGCGGGAGAGGTCGTCGAGCCAGATGGAGACGCCGGCGTCGGAGAGTTTCTGGGTGGGAGTCGTCATGATGTCCTCACTTCACGTCGAAGGGTTCTGGGGCGTGGGGGGGGGGGGGGCGCGCGGGGGGGGCGGGGGGGGGGGGGGGGGGGGGGGGGGGGGGGGGGGGGGGGGGGGCGGGGGGGGGGCGGGCGGCGGC
>NZ_LZMM01000005.1:0-16708 GCF_001665945.1 Kocuria sp. ICS0012
GCGCGGGGGGGGGGGGCCGGCCCCCCCCCCCGCGGGCGCCGCGCCCCCCCGCCCCCCCCCCCCCCCCCGCGCCCGGGGGGGGGGGGCGCCCGCGGAGCGGTGTTGGTTCGGGCGTCAGCCCAGGCGGGCCAACAAGGAGGAGGCTTCCTGGCTCGCGGAACCCGAGTCGTCGATGTGGGACAGGTGCTCGGGGATCTCGCGGCCCATCTTCTTCATGGCGCGTGCCCACAGCTTGCCGGCGCGGTAGCTGGAACGCACCATGGGCCCAGCCATCACGCCCAGGAAGCCGATCTCCTCGGCCTGCTTGGACAGCTCCACGAAGGTTTCCGGCTTCACCCAGCGGTCGATCGGGTGGAACGTGGGGCCGGGGCGCAGGTACTGGGTGAGGGTGATGATGTCGCAGCCGGCGTCGTGCAGGTCGCACAGCGCCTCGTAGACCTCGTCGTCGGTCTCGCCCATGCCGAGGATCAGGTTGGACTTCACGATCATCCCGTTCTCCTTGCCCTGGGTCAGGACGTCCAGGGACCGTTCGTACGCGAACGCGGGACGAATCTGGCGGAAGATGCGGGGGACGGTCTCCAGGTTGTGCGCGAAGACCTCGGGCTGGGCGTCGATGACCTGCTGCAGGGCGTCCGGCTGACCCTTGAAGTCGGGGATCAGGATCTCCACACCCGTGCTCGGGTTCAGGGCGTGGATCGCGCGAATGGTCTCGGCGTTGAGCCATGCGCCGCCGTCCGCGAGGTCGTCACGGGCCACCGAGGTCACGGTCGCGTAGCGCAGTCCCAGGTCACGCACGGACTCGGCGACCTTGCGAGGCTCGGCGACGTCCACCATGCCCGGCTTGCCCGTGGCGATGTCGCAGAAGTCGCAGCGGCGCGTGCACGTGTCCCCGCCGATCAGGAACGTGGCCTCACGGTCCTCCCAGCACTCGTAGATGTTGGGACACCCTGCTTCCTCGCACACCGTGTGCAGCCCGCGACCCCGGGCCATGGACTTCAGTTCCGTGAACTGGGGTCCCATCTTGGCGGTGTTCTTCAACCACGAGGGCTTCTTCTCGATGGGCACCTCGGCGTTGCGTGCCTCGACGCGCAGCAGTTTGCGGCCTTCGGGGGCGATGGTCATGAGTACTCCTCGCTGGTGGCGCTGGCGGGGCCCGGTCCACGCGGATGAGCGGGTCGGGCCGTTCTCAGGGGTCTGTTCTCGACGATCCGCGATTCGTGCGGTGGCTGTGGCCCGGTCAGGACACCGCGGTGGGTGTGGCGTCCCTCGCTCGGGAGTCACCCGTGTGCGGCAGTCGCACGGGCGGTGCCGGGACATCGGGTTCGAAGGCGACGCACAGGTCCGCCTCACGGGCCGCGAGTTCCTGCTCCATACGCTGCACAACGTCCGCCGGGTCGATCCGATTCCCGGTCTCCTGGCTGATCGAGGTCACGCCAGCGTCCGTGATCCCGCACGGGATGATCTTGCCGAACGGGCGCAGGTCGTTCGAGCAGTTCAAGGCGAAACCATGCATCGTCGCACGCTTGGAGACCTGCACGCCGATCGCCGAGATCTTGCGATCGGGGCCCCGCTCGTCCGCGAGCACCCACGCGCCGGACCGGCCCTCCACGGTGGTCGCGGGCACGCCGAAGTCACGGACCACGGCGATGATGACCTCTTCCAGGACACGCACGAAGCGCACCACGTCCAAGGGGATCGGCAAGCGCACGATGGGATACCCCACGAGCATCCCGGGGCCGTGGTAGGTCAGTTTCCCGCCCCGGCCGATCGGGACCACGTCCGTGCCGTCCCACGGGTACTCGTGCTTCTCAGTGCGGCGCCCGGCGGTGTAGACGGGTTCGTGTTCCACCATCAGCACCGTGTTGCCGCGGGTTCCGGCCACGACCTCGCCGTGGACCTCCCGCTGCAGGTCCAAGCACTCGCGGTAGTTCACGAAGTCCGGTGCCAGACCGATGCGTTCGAAGTGCAGAGCCATTCCGCCAGCCTATCCCTTCCGCCCGTCTGTGGATAACGCGAGCGGGCCGCCGTGTTTCCCGGCACAGTGGGGTCATGAACGCAGAGCAGGAACCGGAGCAGCTCGAGGCGCCGTCCAGGACCCGTGACGCGTCCGCGCCGTCGCGTGGGCACAGCGCGCGGGACCGCGTGCGGGCCGTGCGCGCGGGTGAGCGGCGTCGTCACGGCCGCGAGGGGTACGACGACGCCGCGGCGTCCCCGGGTGCGGCCCCCTCCGCTAGTGCGGTATCCGCCGGCCATTCGGTACCCGCCCACCGTGTGCAGCCCGCCGACCGTGCGGAGTCGCCCGAGTCGATGAGCGATCCGGCCGCCGAGACGGTCGAGCGCGACGGTCTCGAACTCGTGGAGAAGCTCGGGGAGGGCGGTGGGTCCCGCACGTGGCTGGCCCGGGAACGCACGACCCATGAGAAGTACACCGTCACGTTCGTCGTGACCGAGGACCGCGAACACCGGCGGGCCGGCGAGGAGCAGATCGCCGCCCTCGTCGAGGCATGGGCGGAGTCACCGCATCCCGAGCTCGTGAGCGTGCGCGCGACCCTCGGCGGGGACGGTGCATCCCGGGCGCTCGTGGCGGACCACGTCCGCGGCCAGACCCTTGAGGACACCGTGCGCGACCGGGGACGGCTGCGGCCTGAGGACACCGCGCCGGTTCTCGCGGCGGTCGCTCGTGCGCTTTCGCACCTGCACGAGCGCAGCTGGGTGCACGGGGACCTCGCGGCGCATCACGTCCTCCTCACGCCGGACGGGCGCGCGCTCGTGGACGGCTACGGCGTTCCCGCGGGCAGCTCTGTGGGGCCCGTGCCATGGGGTGTCGCGGATCGGCCCGCGCACCCCGGGGTGGCGCTCGGCCCCGCGGAGGATGCATACACCGCGGTGCAGGACGTGCATGCCCTGGGCGTGCTGGGGTGGCTCGCGCTCACGGGCCGCCACCCCGGCCCCGAGTCGCACCGGGTGCCGTTGACGCTCATGTGTCCCGCCGCGCCGCGTCACCTCGTGCTGATGCTCGAAGCCGCCCTGGCTGACGACCCCGCCGCGCGCCCCTCCGCGCAGGAACTCGCCGCAGGTTTCTCGGCCTCCGCACCGCGGAGCAAACCGGTCGGCCGGCCACCCGAACGCATGACCCCGGAGGTCATCCGCGCGGACGGCACCGTGGTGCGGCCCCGCCGCCTCATGCCCCTGCGCCCCGTTCCCCGTCGGCTCGTTCCCCCGCGTCGGATTCGGATGAGTCCGGGCGGCGTCGCCGTGGCCGGGGTGGACACGTCCGTGCGGCGCAGGGCGTGGCTCGCGGCCGCCGGAGTCCTGGGTGCAGCGGCCCTGGCGTGGGGATTCCTCGCGTGGGACGGTGGCGGGCCCGTCGCCAGGCCCGCCGAATCCGGTGCGACGTCGGCAGCCGGGGTGGGGACGGCGTCGTCGCCCCCGGATGCGACCGCCGGGACACCCTCCGGAACGAGCTCGCAGTCCCCTGGGGCGACCCCCGTGCCGGACGCTGCGGGGGCGTCCAGGGAGGCCTCCGAGCGATCGACCACCGCGCCAGGAGAGACCATGCAGGACAAGGACGGTGAGGCGCGAAGGGCCGTCGAA
The DNA here is from genome assembly GCF_001665945.1 of Kocuria sp. ICS0012. NCBI lineage: Bacteria > Bacillati > Actinomycetota > Actinomycetes > Micrococcales > Micrococcaceae > Kocuria > Kocuria sp. ICS0012. The sequence continues at coordinate 3,595 of NZ_LZMM01000005.1, forward strand.
GGCCTCGTGTTCGCCCGCGCGGCGGCGCTCGCGGCCGGGGATGAGACGGCCGTCGCGGAAGTGTACGTCGCGGATTCGGGACTCGCTGCGCGGGATCGGGACCTGATCCAGCGCGCGAAGGCCCAGGACACCTCGGGATCGGGATTCACGGCCTTGTCCGGTGTGAGCATGGACGTCGTCCGGTTGACCGAACAGCGGCCCCGCGCCGGGTCGGGTCTCACGCCCGCCGAGGCGGCCCGCACTCGCACCTACGACGCCGAGGTCCGGACGCGGGGCTGGCACGGCGAATTACCCTCGGGCTCCCACGTGACCCGGCAGGGGGACGAGGCCCTGCAGACCCTGCGGATCTCGGTGACCCACACCCCGCAGGGGTGGCGGCTCGCCGACGTCACACCGGTCGAGGCCGCCCCGTGAGAGGCGGCCCATGACGGCCCCCGCGCGACGGCTGCGACATGAGGGTCGGCTCGTGAAGGTCTCGTCATGATGGTCGGATCGCCGTGGGAGGCTGCCGCGCGCCGACGGCATCGACAGGTCCGCAACGGGTGGCTGCGAGGCAGCCGCCGCCCATGGGCGGAGGCGCTGACCCGCGGGTCGTGAGCAACGCGAAGCCCCTGTGCCGTCGCAATCTGAAGGGAACGCGCGACACCGGGGCTTGCGGTGGGAACGGGGGACGTTCAGGGAAGCGGGTGGCTCACCAGAACACCGCGACGGCGGCATTGATCACGGCTAGACCGCCGACCGCGTGGGCCAGCCCGGTGGACACGGGCTCGCCGCGCTTGGTCTTGCGCATCCCGATGAACGCCGCGACGGCCACGACGAGCAGGATGATCAGTTTGACGCCGATCTTCATGTGGTTGACCGCGAAACCGTCCTGCATCTCGCGGAAGACCACCATGACCAAACCGGTCAGCAGCATCACGATCGCGGCCCAGAACTGACCGGACGTGACGGTGGGGCGCTTCATGGTGAAGAGCCACGTGCCGATGATGACGGCTAGACCGAGGAAGTGGAGGAACAACATGAGGCTGAAGAGGAAAGACATGATTCGAGCCTATCGGAGCCCCGTCACACGAAACCGCCGGGATGCGTTCTGAGTGATCCAGAACACATCCCGGCGGCCGGGAAATCAACCGAACGGTTGACCGCGGTGGGTCACGGGGCAACCCTTACAGGCCGACCTCCGATTCGAACTGACCCGCTTCCAGGCGCTTCTTGAGCGTGCCCAGGAACCGGCCGGCGTCCGCGCCGTCCACGAGACGGTGGTCGTAGGTCAGGGACAAGTAGCACATGTGGCGGATGGCGATGGTGTCGTTGCCGTCCGCGTCCGTGAGCACCATGGGGCGCTTGACGATCGTGCCCGTGCCCAAGATGGCGACCTGCGGCTGGTTGATGATGGGCGTGTCGAACAGGGCACCGAAGGAACCGATGTTCGTGATGGTGAAGGTCCCACCGGTCAGCTGATCCGGGGAGATGGAACCGTCCTTGGCGGCGGCACCCACTTCCGCGATCTGCTTGGCCAGACCACCCAGGTTCAGGTCACCGGCGTTCTTGACGACCGGCACAAGCAACCCGCGGGGGGTGTCCACCGCGATCGCGATGTCCTCGGAGGCGTTGTAGACGATCTCCTTGGACTCTTCCTTGAACGTGGCGTTGAGCACGGGGTGCGCCTGCAATGCTTCGGCCACGGCCTTGGCGAAGAACGGCATGAACGTGAGCTTGGCGCCCTCGCGCTTCTGGAACTGGTCCTTGGCCTTCTGACGCAGCTGGGCCACGCGAGTCATGTCCACTTCGGTCACCTGCGTGAGCTGGGCGGAGACGTCCAGGGACTCGCGCATGCGCTTGGCGATGGTCATCCGGATCCGGGGGGCCTTCTCCGTGGTGCCGCGCTTGGCGTCCGGTGCGGGGGTGGAGGCCGGCTGGGCCTCGGAGCTCTGGCGGGACACGGCCGGTGCCATGTTGGCGCCGGTGTCCTGGACCTGGGGAGCCTCGGACTGCTTGGCGGCCTCCTCTGCGGCGGCGAGCACGTCCTGCTTGCGGATGCGCCCACCCACACCCGTGCCGGTGATCGTGGACAGGTCCACGTCCTTCTCACGGGCCAGCTTGCGCACTAGCGGGGTCACGTAGCCGGGGACGTCCTTGGCGCCGGAGTCCGAGGACTTGGCACCGGAATCGGAGGACGCACCGGACTCGGACTGCTTGGCGGGAGTGGGCTTCTCCTCGGAGCCGGAGCTCTTCTGGGGAGCCTTGGCCTCGGCGGCCTGTTCGGTGTTCTCACCGGAATCGGCTTCGGTCGCGGCGTCCTCGATCTGCTCGGCCCTGGTCTCACCCGACTCGTCGGAGGAACCGTTATCGGAGTCGGAGTCACCGGAGCCGGCGGCGGACTCGTCGCCCACGATCGCCAGGACCTGGCCGACCTCGGCGTCCTCGTCCTCCGGGACCTTGATCTCCAGCAGGGTCCCGGCCACGGGGGAGGGGACCTCGGTGTCGACCTTGTCGGTGGAAACCTCCAGCAGGGGCTCGTCGACCTCAATCTGCTCGCCGACCTCCTTGAGCCAGCGGGTCACGGTGCCCTCGGTCACGGACTCACCCAGCGCGGGCAGGGTGACCTCCACGGAGTTGCCCGAGGACTGCTTGGTGTCGGCCTTGGGGGCCTGCTCGGTCTCGGTCTCCGCGGCCTGTTCGGTGTTCTCACCGGAATCGGCTTCGGTCGCGGCGTCCTCGACCTCCTCGGCGGAAGCGTCCGAGGAGTCATCGGAACCCGAACCGGAGCCGTCACCGATGACGACCAGCGGGGCACCGACCTCCACGTCCTCGTCCTCGTCGACCAGGATCTTCTCGACGACGCCGGCCACGGGGGAGGGGACCTCGGTGTCGACCTTGTCGGTGGAGACCTCGAGTAAGGGCTCGTCCACGGCCACCTCGTCGCCCACCTGCTTCAACCAGCGGGTCACGGTTCCTTCGGTGACAGACTCGCCCAGCGCGGGCAGGTTAACGGTTTCAGACATTGTGTCGTCCGTCCCTCTCTAAAGATCGGAAAATGTGCAACGTGTCCCGGGTCCGTGCGGTCCCGGGGTGGTGAGGGGCCGGGTGCCCACCCCGTGGGGCGGGCACCCGGTGCAGTGGATCAGCCGTGCAGCGGAGTGCCGGCCAATGCCATCGCTGCCTCACCGATGGCCTCGTTCTGGGTCGGGTGGGCGTGGACGAATGCCGCCACGTCCTCGGGGTAGGCCTCCCAGTTCACCATGAGCTGGCCTTCACCGATCTGCTCACTGATGCGGGTCCCGATCGCGTGGAACCCCACGATGGGTCCGTCCTTCTCGCGCACCAGCTTGATGATGCCGCCGGTGCCCAGGATGGAGCTCTTGCCGTTGCCAGCGAGGTTGTACTCGAAGGTCTCCACGTTGTCCTTGCCGAACTTCTCCTCCGCCTTGGGCTGGGAGTAGCCCACGGAGGCGATCTCGGGCTCGGTGAACGTGACCTTGGGGACGTTGATGTCCGGGACCACCACGGGGTTGAGCCCGGCGATCTCCTCGGCCACGAAGCGGCCCTGCTGGTAGCCGCGGTGGGCGAGCTGCACGCCGGGGACGATGTCACCGATCGCGTAGATGTTGGCCACGCCCGTGTGCAGGCGCTCGTCGGGGGTCACGAAACCGCGGTCCATGGGGATGCCCTGGTCCTCGAAGCCCATGCCCTCGGTGTTGGGGCCGCGGCCCACGGCCACCAGCACGATCTCGGCCTCGAATTCCTTGCCGTCCGCGAGGGTGACCTTGGCGCCGTCGTCGTTCTGCTCGACCTTCTCGAAGAACGTGCCCAGGTTGTACTTGATGCCGCGCTTCTTGAACTCGCGCTCAGCGATCTTCACGATGGCCGGGTCCTCGTTGGCCACGAGGTGGGGCAGACCCTCGATCACGGTCACGTCCACGCCGAAGGAGCGCCACATGGAGGCGAACTCGCAGCCGATCACGCCGCCGCCCAGCACGATCGCGGACTTGGGCACGAAGTCGATCTCGAGGGCCTCGGTGGAGGTCATCACGCGGCCGCCGATCTCGATGCCCAGGGTCTTGGAGAAGGAACCAGTGGCCAGGATGATGTGCTCACCCGTGTAGGTGGTGCCGTCCACGTCGATGGTGTTGGGGCCGGTGAGCTTGCCGTTGCCCTGGATCACGTCCACCTTGCGCATCTTCATGAGCCCGGTGAGACCCTTGTACTTGCCCTGCACGACCTTGTTCTTGTACTCGCGTACGGCCGCCATGTCGATGGACTCGAGGGAGGCCTTGATGCCGTACTTCTCCGACTCCCGGGCGCCTTCGGCGAGTTCGGCCGAGTGCAGGTACGCCTTGGTGGGGATGCAACCCCAGTGCAGGCACGTACCTCCCAGCTTCTCCTTCTCGATCAGCGCCACGCTGTAACCCAGCTGCACCGCGCGCAGTGCGGCGGAGTACCCGGCGGATCCTCCGCCCAGGACCAGAATGTCGTATTGGTTGTCGGCCACGTTGGCTCCCTCGGGGTTCGAGTTCTTGGTTTCTGATGCCCGCCCGGGTCCCGATCCTGGGTGTGTGTGGGGCGGTCACGGTTGGGGTCCAGCCTAACGCCACCCCGGGGGGCTCACCAGACATTGCATCCCGGTGGACCCCCGCAGCGTGGCGCACGACCGGGGAAAACCTACTCGGCGAGGTCCTGGGCCACCGCGAGCATGGTGCGCACCCCGAAGCCGGTCCCCTCCTTGGGTGTGTACCCCCAGGGCTGCGACTCGTTGAAGGAGGGGCCCGCGATGTCGATGTGCGCCCACGGGATCCGCCGGCCACGCTGCTCGGGGACGAACTCCCGCAGGAACAGCCCGGCCACGAGCATCCCGCCGTACTTGTCGCCCATGTTCTTCAGGTCCGCCACGAACGAGTCGAGGGACGGACGCAGGTGCTCGGGCAGCGGCATGGGCCACGCGGATTCGCCCGCGCGGGAAGCGGCGCGCACGACACGTTCGCGAGCGGCGTCGTCGCCCATGATGCCCGCGGTACGCACGCCGAGCGCGGCCATCTGCGCGCCCGTCAGGGTCGCGATGTCCAGCAACAGGTCCGGGTTCTCCTGGCCCGCGGCCCACAGCCCGTCCGCGAGCACCAGGCGGCCCTCGGCGTCCGTGTTCAACACCTCCACGGTGTGACCGCTGAACATGCTCAACACGTCACCCGGACGGGTCGCGGAGCCGGAGGGCAGGTTTTCGGCGAGGCACAGCCAGCCCGTCACGGTCACGGGCAACTGGAGCGCAGCGGCCGCGAGGACGGTGCTGAGCACCGCGGCGGCACCGGCCATGTCCGACTTCATGGTCATCATCGAGGCCGGCGGCTTCAACGACAGGCCGCCGGAGTCGAACGTAATGCCCTTGCCCACGAGCGCCACGTGCTTCTTGGCGCGGGCCGGGGACCACTGCAGCTTGACCAGGCGCGGCCCGTTCACGGAGCCCCGCCCCACGCCCAGCAGGCCGCCGTAACCGCCGCGGGTCAGTTCCTTCTCGGCGAGCACCTCGACCGAGACCTTCGTGCCCTTCGCGGCGGTGGTCGCCACGGCCGCGACGAACTCGGGGGTCGCGGTGTCGGGGGAGAGGTCCACGAGGGTGCGCGTCAGGCGCACGGCGCGCGCCACCTGGGCGGCCCGGATGACGGCGTCCTTCGCGGTCTTGCCGAGGTTCTTGGGTACGACCACGGTCGCCGCGCTCAGCGGAACGTCGGCCTCGGAGGCCGTGCGGGACTTCTGCGTGACGTAGTTGAACGCGCCCAGCCCGATCCCCTCGGCCACGGCCTGGACCTCGGTCTCGGAGGCCACGGGCAGCGCGAACACGGCGGTTTCGGCCGCCCCGCGCAGGGTCCGCGCCGCAGCACCGGCCGCTTGGCGCAGGTTCTCGCCACGCTCGTCGTCCTCACCACGGCCCAGTCCCGTGAACACGACGGACCGCGCGTCCACCTCGTCCGGGGCGGGCACCACGAGCACGCGGTCGAGCCCGCCGGAGACCCGGGCCCGTTCGGCGAGCTCCGTCAGACGACGCCGCACGCCCGCCTTGACGTCGCTCGGTACCGCGAGCTCGCCGTCGTGGCGTACCCCCAGCACGAGGGCGTCTGCGGAGGTGCCCAGGGGCTTGGTGCTGCTCTCGAGGCGTACCTCGTGGGTGGCCAGGATGTCCTGCGGTGTGGTCACTGTCGTGTCCTTTCACGGGTGGCTGACGACGATGCGGCGCGGTACGGATGGCCGCGACGTGCGCGGCGTTCGTATGGCGCGCACGACTCCGATCCTAGCCAGCACAGCCCCGGGGAAGCGGGGAATAGGCGGGGTCGCTCCGGGCGTTCCCTTCTCACGAGCGTCGGCGCCCCTGTGCCGCGCCCATGATTCGACGAGGAGGAAGTGTGCTGGATCCCACGGCCCTGTATCTGGGGAATCCCGCGTTGCTGGGAGACGAGCGATTGCGTGGGCTGCCCATGATCGTGGCGCTGTCCGGATACGTGGAGGCCGGCCACCTGGCCGGTCAGATCGAGGCCGTCATCCTCGACTCCATGCCGAGCGAGACCGTGGTCCGTTTCGACCTGGACCAGCTCTACGACTACCGCTCCCGGCGCCCCCACGTGAAGTTCTCGGAGGACCACTTCGAGGACTTCGAGGCGCCCGAGCTGAACCTGCATGTGGTCACCGACGGGCTGGACCGGCACTTCTTGTTGCTCACCGGACCCGAGCCTGACACCCAGTGGGAGCGGTTCAGCTCCGCCGTGGTGGGGCTCGCGCAACGACTGCGGGTGAGTCTCGTGGCGCTCGTGGGAGGGATCCCCATGCCCGTGCCGCACACGCGGCCCATCCTGGTGACCGCCCATGGTCCGCGTGCGGATCTGCTGCCCCGGATCGACGGCAACAAGCCCACGTTCGAGGTCAGCGCATCCGCCTCGCACCTGCTCGAACTGCGATTGCAGGAGGGTGGGATCGATCACGTGGGGTTGTCCGTGCACGTGCCGCAGTACCTCGCGGAGTCCTACCTTCCGCAGGCGGCCGTCGCGGCCCTCGAGTATCTCAGTGCCGTGACCGGGCGCACTCTGCCCACGGACGAGCTGCGGGAGGCCTCCCGGGACGTGATCCGTCAGATCGACGCGCAGGCGAACTCCTCGCCCGAGGTCCAGGGTGTCATCCAGAACATGGAACGGCGATACGATGACGTGGTGGACGCGTCCGCCCGTCGTTCGATTCTCGCCGGGCCCGACGACGCCGACCTGCCCGACGCCGACGACCTCGGTGCCGCCGCGGAGGCGTTCTTGGCCGCGCAGAGCGACCCGGAGGACCACCGAGAGTAGGGCCCCGCACCCGGTATGCATGGGCCTCCGTCGCCGAGCCCGTGGGAGGCCCATCCGCATGCCCGAACCGGTTGCACCTCGTCCGTCCCGGTACAAGGACTCACCCACCGCATGGTTGATTTTCGCGGTGGGTGTTTTCGCGTACTTCTCCGCGGTCGCGCAGCGCACGAGTTTCGGCGTGGCCACGGTGGAGGCCGCCGACCGGTTCCAGACCGCGGCCTCGGGGTTGTCCCTGTTCTCCATGATGCAGGTGCTCGTCTATGCGGCACTACAGGTGCCCGTGGGGGTGCTCGTGGACCGGTTCGGCCCGCGCATCCTCATCACCGTGGGGGCCGTGGCCATGGCGGCGGGACAACTGCAATTGGCCGCGGCGCAGTCCGTGGCCGAGGGCGTGGTGGGTCGCATCCTCGTGGGCGCCGGCGACGCCGCCACGTTCGTGTGCGTCATGCGCTTGCTCCCCGTGTGGTTCTCCGCGCTGAAGGTACCCATGCTCACCCAGGTCGTGGGCATGACGGGCAACCTGGGCCAGCTCTTCTCCGTGATCCCGTTCGCGGCGTTGCTCCACGTGGTCGGCTGGGTGCCGTCCTTCGCGGTCATGGCGGCGATCGCCCTGCTCGCCGCGGTGCTCTCCGGCCTGTTCCTGCGCAGCAACCCGCCGGGCGCGCGTGAGCTCAACGACGCGATCTCCTTGGCGACCGTGCGCACCTCCATGGGGCAGGCCATCAAGGAACCGGGGACCCAGCTGGGCTTCTGGGTCCACTTCACCGTGCAGTTCGTGGGCAACACGTTCGCCCTCATGTGGGCGTACCCGTACCTGCAGAACGCACAGGGGCTGGACCCCACGCAGGCCTCCGCCGTGATGACCGTGTACGTGGTGTTCAACGTGGCGGTGGCGCCGGTGATCGGCAAACTCAGTGCGCGCTTCGCGCGCCGGCGCTCCACACTGTCCCTGGCATGCGTGCTCGTGAGCTGGGCCGGGTGGACGGCACTGCTCGTCTGGCCGGGCCACGCCCCCGCCGTGGTCGTCTACGTGGCCGTGTGCATGATCGCTCTGTCCCTGCCCGCGTCCATGCTGGCGTTCGACATCGTGCGCTCCTTCAACCCGCCGCAGCGCAACGGCACCGCCACGGGACTCGCCAACGTGGGCGGGTTCGCGGCGTCCCTGCTCGCGATCTACGTCACGGGGCTCGTGCTCGACCTGCTGTTCGGCGCCGGGATCACACCCACGCTGTACGACGCCGATGCGTTCCGTCCCGCGATCGCCGCCCAGGCCCTCGTGGCCCTCGTGGGCACGGTCGCGATCCTTCGCTGCACACGCAAGGTGCGCCGGGTGCACGGCCCCGATTCCGTCTGACCCCTGGGTGAGTGGGAACCCGCGCCGCGCGTCCCATTACGGCTCCGGCTCGCCACGCCCTACCGCTCCACCGCCGACGGCACCCCACTTCGCCCACCGCCGACGGCGCCCCACTTCGTCCACCGCGGCAAGCGCCCTCCACAGCACCGCCCCGGGGTGTGTCGGGAGCGAGCTCGTGCACATGCGCGCGGACCGACCCCACCGAGGGGCGTCCGGTCGCCAGGGTGGCGTCATGACCATTTCCCATGAAGCCGCCGACACCGTTCGCATCCGCAGCACCGAGGACCTCCTCGCGCTGATCCCTCATCAGGTGGGTCGCCAGCCCCGTAACACCTCGGTGCTGTTCTTCCCCGTGGCCGACAGCAGCGCCCTGTGCCTGAGCATGAACTCACCCACCGTGGAGACCGATCCGTACGAGCTCGGTGCGGAGCTCGCCGAGGTCCTCGCGCGTGTGCGTCACTGCGGGGAGGTGGTCGTGACGGTGTACTCGGACCAGGCCCTCGAGGGCGGGATGGATCGCGAGGCCGTGGCCGCGGCCCGGTGGGAGTGCGCCGTGGAACGGGCGGGACTCACCGTGTTACGCGCCCTCGTGGTGGGTCCGCAGCACTGGTGGGACCTCGCGGAACCGGACCGGGCGTTGCCCGTCGAGCTGATCCGGGACAGCGCGGTCAACGCCCAGATGATCGCACTGGGTAGCGCTGCCGAACCGGATGCGCCCGAGCACCATCCGCGGTGGCGGCACCGGTTCGCCCGGAGGGCACAGCATGTCACGCGTGCGTGGGAGCGACTGCGCACGGACGACGGCGATTCCGCACCTGCGCGGACCACGGTGCCGGGTCCGACGCCGCCCACCATCGACCCCGATCCGCGGCATCCGTTGACGGCGTGGCACCGCGCGGTGCGTTGCGTCCAGGCGGACAGGCAGCACTGGGTGGATGCCGTCCTGGGTCTGTCGGACGGACATCTCGCGCTGCTGATCGAGGGGGTGCACGACGACCTCGTCAGGGACGCGCTGCTGTACGCGTGGTTGAGCGGGAGCACCGCTCGGGCCGCGGCGGCGCTCGCAGGGTTGCGGGCCGCCATGGTGCGACTGGGCGGCGGCATCGCGGGGTCCGAGCCCTCGCAGGACGAGATCGACGAGGCCCTGCGCTGCGTGGTCGCGGTGGCCGGGGAATGGGACGGCCCGCCGGACTGGGACACCCTGGACGGTGCGTACCGGGTGTTGCAGGTGCTGGACGGGATCCTGGGTGCGGGGCGCGACCCGCTCGCCGACCCCACCGAGATCGTGGCGGGCTCGCGGGAGTCGTTGGGTCCTCGAGATTTGTCGGATTCCCGGGAGACGTCGGGTGACCGAGAGCCGTCAAGTGACCCAAACCCCTCGAGTGACCGGCAACCCTTGACCGCGGCTGCCGCGAGCGTCGTGGCCACCTTGGCGCAGCTCGAGGTGTACCGGGGTCGCGCCCACACGGCGTCGCGGTTGCTCGCACGCTGCGCGAACCGGGAGGGTGCCGCGGGGTCCGAACGATCCGCGATGCCCGGCCGTTCCGCGGCGGCCGACGTGGCGCACCGGTTGCGGCACCAGCCCACGCCGTGGTGGTGCGTGGACCGGCGTACCGCGTGGCCAGGCCGGGGCGTGTGGGAACGCGGTGCCTCGGACCAGGGGTGATGGGGGCACATCGCTAGAGGTAACGGGGGCGGGCGAAATTTTTTCATGGTGTGCGGGAACAAACTGCGAAGGGTCGGTGTTAGGGCGAATAAGGCCCTCAGAGTCTCGGCGGGACCCCGTGTCACCACGCCGGACTTGACAGGGTCATAGGTGTGTTGGCCGCTGATGCGGTGCGCACCCGTAGATCTGTCCAACGAAAGGTTCTCCGTGTCACCAGCTGCCAGCAAGACCGCGTCCGCTTCTCAGGCCTCCACGGCGCAGACGGACCCCGCTGAGACCACTTCTCAGGCAGGCACGGGCGGCGCTAGCACGAGTGGCGCTGCTAAGAAGCCCGCCGTGAAGCGGGCCGCCGCGGCCAAGAAGACTGTGGCGCGCAAGAGCACCGCCGCTAAGAAGAGCGCTTCCGCCACGCGGGGGACCGCCGCGGCGTCGTCGCAGACCACCGCTGCCACATCGGACGCGGCGGCGTCGAACAAGACAGACACCGCCGCGCCCGCGGCGAAGAAGACCGCCACCCGGAAGACCGCCGCCAAGAAGACGGCCGCGACCAAGAACGCGGCGACCAAGTCCACGACCCGCACCAAGACCACCGCGGACTCCGCGGAGGGCACCGCCAAGTCCACGGGTACCCGCAAGACCACCAAAACCGCCGCGAAGCCCGCCGCCAAGGCCCCCGCGGGCGGACGCGGTCGGAAGAAGGCGGATCCCGTCGAGGAGGCGCTCGCCGAGGACGAATTGGTGCCCGAGGACACCCCGGAGGACCTCGAGGACGAGGACACCCAGGAGTCCCAGCAGGCCTCAGTGGAGGAATCGGCCCCGCTCATGAAGGGCCGCCAGGACAAGAGTGCGCGCGGCTTCGTGCTGACCAACAACGACGACGACGACGCTCCCGCCCAGCAGGTGGTCGTCGCCGGTGCCACCGCGGACCCCGTCAAGGACTACCTCAAGCAGATCGGAAAGGTCGCGCTGCTCAACGCGGAACAGGAGGTGGACCTGGCCCTGCGCATCGAGGCCGGGCTGTACGCCGAGCACAAGTTCGCGGACGAACAGGACTCCATGGACGCGGACACCCGCCGCGCCTACCGCTGGGTGATCCACGACGGCCGCCGCGCCAAGAACCACCTGCTCGAGGCCAACCTGCGCCTCGTGGTGTCCCTGGCCAAGCGCTACACGGGCCGCGGCATGCTGTTCCTGGACCTGATTCAGGAGGGCAACCTGGGCCTGATCCGCGCGGTCGAGAAATTCGACTACACCAAGGGCTTCAAGTTCTCCACGTACGCAACGTGGTGGATCCGCCAGGCCATCACCCGCGCCATGGCGGACCAGGCCCGCACCATCCGCATCCCGGTGCACATGGTCGAGGTCATCAACAAGCTGGCCCGCGTGCAGCGCCAGATGCTGCAGGACCTGGGGCGCGAACCCACCCCGGAGGAGCTCGCCAATGAGCTCGACATGACCCCCGAGAAGGTCGTGGAGGTCCAGAAGTACGGTCGCGAACCCATTTCGTTGCACACGCCGCTCGGTGAGGACGGTGACTCCGAGTTCGGCGACCTGATCGAGGACTCCGAGGCCGTGGTCCCCGCGGACGCCGTGTCCTTCACGCTGCTGCAGGAGCAGTTGCACTCGGTGCTGGACACGCTCTCCGAACGCGAGGCCGGTGTGGTGGCCATGCGCTTCGGGCTCACGGACGGTCAGCCCAAGACCCTGGACGAAATCGGGAAGGTCTACGGCGTCACCCGTGAGCGGATTCGCCAGATAGAGTCCAAGACCATGTCCAAGCTGCGTCACCCGTCCCGCTCGCAGGTGCTGCGGGACTACCTGGACTGATGTCCTCGGTGAACAAGAACGGTAAGCACTCTATGACCGAACGGGATACGAAGGTCCAGGGCATCTTCGACCGGATCACGGACTCCTACGACCGGATCAACACGCTGATGACCCTGGGTCGGCACGCCCAGTGGTGCCGCGAGGTGGCCCGGCGGGCGGCCGTGACGCCGGGCGGCCGGCTGCTGGACATCGCCACGGGCACGGGGGAGATCGCGCTGGCCGCGCGGCGTCGTGAACCCCGCGCCGAGATCACGGCGGTGGACTTCTCCGAGAACATGCTCGAGCGCGCCCGCACGAAGCCCGGCGCGGACGGCATCGCGTGGGAGTTCGCGGACGCCCACTCGCTGGAGTACGCGGACGAATCCTTCGAAGCGGTGACCCACGGTTACCTGCTGCGCAACGTGAGCGACGTCCCGCGCGTACTCAGCGAACAGTTCCGTGTGCTCGCGCCCGGGGGGCGGGTGGTCGTCCTGGAGACGGCACCGCCCCGGGGGCTGCTCAAGCTCGCGGTCACCGCGGGGATGCGGATTGTGTTGCCCCTGCTAGGACGGGTGGTCGCCAAGGACAAGGACGCTTACTCCTACCTGGAGAGCTCCACCCTCGGATTCATGCAGCCCACGCAGGTCGCGCAGCTCATGCGCGAGGTCGGCTTCACGGACGTGGACTTCGAGACCAAGTACCTGGGCACCAACGTGATCCTGTGGGGCCGCAAGCCCGGCCCGTGAGGGACATATGATGTGAAGGACACATGACAAGGAAGGGGCGCCGCCGGGGGTGGGGGCCGTGCGTGGTGTGCGGGGGGTGGGGGGGGGGGGCGGCCCCCCGCGGGGGGGCGGGGGGGGGGGGGGGCGGGGCGGGGGGGGGCGGGGGGGGCGGGCGGGGCGCGCGGGCGGGCGGGGGGCGGGGGGGCGGGGGGGCCGGGCCGGCACGCGCCGCGGGGCCCGG
>NZ_LZMM01000006.1:0-15554 GCF_001665945.1 Kocuria sp. ICS0012
CACCGGCCTCGAGATCGGCCTGGCGCATCCAGTTACGTAGGCAGGACTCGGCGATCCCGAAGTCCGAAGCGATCTGCGTGATGGTCTGGCCGGGTTCACGGTTGCGGGCGATGTTCACGACATCGTCGCGGAACTCCTGGGGGTAAGGGTTTGGCCACGGTGCTCATCCTCCCAGCGACACCTCACAGCGTCACAGATCAGATGTCACCAATCCATGCAGCAGTCCCGTCCGTGACACCGAAAAGCATGTGGCCGACCGTGAAAGCGATGCTGCACTCCGTCTACGACCAACCGGACGCCCAGAGCGTGAACGCGCAGTTCGACCGACTCCTCCACTACGTCGAGGACAAGCTCCCGGACGCTCACGAGCACCTCGACACCGCCCGGGCGGAGATCCTCGCCTTCACCGGGTTCCCCGAAGGGCTCTGGCAGCAGATCTGGTCCAACAACCCCAACGAGCGCCTCAACCGCGAGATCCGCCGCCGCACCGACTCCGTCGGCATCTTCCCCAGCCACGACGCGATCACCCGCCTCCTCGGAGCCGTCCTGGCCGAGCAGACCGATGAATGGGCCGAAGGACGCCGCTATCTCGGCCTCGACATCCTCGCCAAGAGCAGACTCACCCTCATCCCCGACACTGCAATCGAGGAGGTGACCGACAGCATCCTCGAACTCAGCGCCTAACCCCTCACATCGAAGGACCGAGCGCTACACCACTACCAGGGGCTTGACCCAAGGCGCCTGACCTACGTCCTGCGCGCTCGCGGATCGGCACCTACTTTGCGGGATCTCGCGAAGTTTCCGCGAAGCCTGCCCCGCGTCCAGGAATGGCCCTGGACACAACGTGGACACATTTTGGAAACATTGAACGCGAACTAGGTATATCTCAGTGGGTCCAAATCGTTGATATTCCGGGGTCTATGCCCCTGACAGGGAACCCCGGGAGGTTTCAAATCCCACCGTCACCGCCAACTGCGAGGCCCCTACTTCCCTTTCTTTGCAAGGGAGTAGGGGCCTCGTTCATGACCGGAGCCGGTTCACCCCCGGCCCGCGAAGCCGTCCACGAGGGCCACGGACTCCGGAGTCCCGGAGCGCTCGGCGATCACGCTGATCTCCTCCGCCAGGTGGGTCTCGTACTCCGCGACGACGCCGCGGCGCAGCAAGCGCTTCGTGGACCAGTAGGAACCGGCGGTTCCCGCGACGAAACGGTCCTCCACCTCCGTCAATCGCTCGGCGAACTCCTCCGCCGAAACGGATTCAGCGGCAATCCCCCACTCGACCGCTTCCGTCCCGGTGAGCCGGCGACCCCCGAGGGTCAGTTCCACCGAACGTTGATGACCCACTGCGCGGGGCAGCAGATAGGACACACCGGTGTCCGGCGTCAGGCCGATCGCGGCGTAGGCGGCGAGCACGGTGGCGTCCTCCCGGATGATCGCCCAGTCGGAGTTGAGGATCAGCCCCAGTCCGGCCCCGGCCGCCGTGCCATTGACCCCGGCGATGATGAGCAGCCGCGAGCGCACCATGGCCAGGGCCAGATCCCGGGCCGCGGAGGCGAGTTCCCGCAGGAACCCGGGACGCTCGGTGGCCGGACGACCGGCCATGCCCTTGACGTCACCGCCCGCGCTGAAGAACCGCCCCGAACCCGTGAGGGTCAGCACGTGGACGGTGGGATCGGCTTCCGCCCGCCGCAGGGCGGACAGTGTCTCGCGCGCGAGGTCCAGGTCCACGGCGTTGCCGGTGGCCGCGCGGTCCCACACGATCCGCACCACGCCGGCTCTGTGCTCCACCCGGACGGCATCGGGGTGTTCCACGGCGTCCTCCTGCCTCATACCGGGTTCGTCCGTTCCGCCCGCAGTTCGCGCTTGAGCAACTTGCCGGACTGGTTGCGGGGCAGCTCCGCGACGAAGTCCACATGCTTGGGCACCTTGTAATCGGCCAGGCGGGCCTTCACATGGGAGCGCACCGACTCCGCGGTGAGCTCCGATCCCTCCTTGGGGACGATCACCGCCGTGACGGCCTCGATCCACCGTTCGTCCGGGAGCCCCACCACCGCGACCTCGGCGACGTCGGGCAGCTCGTAGATGCAGTCCTCGATCTCGCGAGGAGCCACCAGGACACCCCCGGTGTTGATCACGTCCTTGATCCGGTCCACCACCTGAATGTACCCCTGTTCGTCCTGCACCACCTGGTCCCCGGAACGGAACCAGCCGTCCACGAATGCGTCCGCCGTGGCCTCTGGCTTGTTCCAGTAGCCGGTCAGCAGCTGCGGGGAGCGGTATTGGATCTCCCCTGGCTCCCCGGGTTGAGCGACCCGACCCTCGGACGTGACCACCCGCGCCTCCACGTTGAACACGGGACGCCCACACGACGCCGGACGGGCGTCGTGCTCGGCAGGTGTCAGGACGGTGCACAGGGGCCCGAGTTCCGACTGCCCGAAGCAGTTGTAGAACCCGATGCCCGGATAGCGGGAGCGCAACCGTTGCAGCACCGTGACGGGCATGATGGACGCGCCGTACTGCGCCTTGCGCAACGACGACAGGTCCCGAGTCCCGAGGTCGGGGTGATTGCTCAGCGGCACCCATACGGTGGGCGCCAGAAACAGCGAACCCACGTGCTCCTCCTCGACCAGCTGCAGGATCTCGGCGATATCCGGTTTCCGGGTCAATCGCACCGCCGCCCCCAGAGCGAGGTAGGGCAGCAGGAACACGTGCATGCCCGCCGAGTGGTAGAGCGGCATGGCCACGAGCGGACGGTCCTCCGCGGTCAGGTCCAGCGCGGTGATCGCGGACGTGTACTCGGCCAACAGAGCGGCGTGCGTCATCATGGCGCCCTTGGGCGCGGACGTGGTGCCGGAGGTGTAAAGCAGCTGCAACAGATCGTGGCCGCGCACCGTCACCCGGACGGCAGCGTCGTCGGCCCGGGGATCGAGCGCGGTCTCCTGAAGCGAGGTGTCGTCGTCCTCGCCGCCGGGCAGCATGGGCAGGACGCGTTCGACGGCGCGTGCTCTCCCGGAGTCCCGGACCTGCGCCACGAGCGGCAACAGTTCGGGATCGGCAATCACCGTGGTGGCCCCGGAGTCCTCGAGAACGTACGCGAGCTCGTCCCCTTTCAGCGCGAAGTTGACGGGGACGTGCACGAGCCCCGCTTGGGCGCACGCGAGGTACAGGATCGCGTAGACGTCCGAGTTCACGCCGAACGCCGCGACGCGCGTCCCCGGGGTCAGGCCCGCATCGGCCAGGCGGCGGGCGACCCGCCGGACCGCGTCCCCCAACTCCCGGTACGACCAGCACCGGTCCTGGAAGAGCAACGCGGTGGCACCGCCGTTGCGCGACACGGCCCGTTGCAGCAGAACCCCCACGGTGTCGGTGCGGGCCTCGCCCTGCGGTTCGTCCTCGGTGGATGGCGGCGTATGCGGTGCGGGATCGGTCATGGCGGGGTTCCCCTCATGGTCGGGTCCTCGGAGTCGGCGCGGATCCGGGGACGACGGCGCTCCCCGGGTCCGCGCGCGTAGTAGCCACAGTGCCTAAGTGCGGGGGTGTTGTCCAGATCACGTCAGCTCCATGCCACATCCACCCTCCTCGAATATCTAGGGGAGCAAAAGCAGCGCGGGGGTGCTCGGATGCTGCTTCTACTCAGTAAAAGCAGAGGGGTGCAGGGGGCGCCCACATGCTGGACGCATATTGCACGTCTACTTACTAATAGGTAGAACTGGGGTATGGGCCACCCCCGGATCAAGGGATTCTTTCGTGTAGCCGCTGGAATTCTGAGCTACCCCCAGGACCCGCGGTCCTTCGCGCAGGTCTTCGGCTCCCTGACGAGCGCACATTACACACGAGGCCGCATCACGCACGTGCGGCGCGAGACCCCCGACACCGTGACCCTGTTCTCCACCGCGGGTGAGGGGTAGATCCCGCACCGGGCGGGGCAGTGGGCGCGGATCGGCGTGGAAGTAGACGGGAAGCGGATCTGGCGTCCGTACTCCATCAGCGCCCCCGAACACGGTGACCCGTCGATCACCGTCAAAGCGCAGGGCCTGGTGTCCGAACACCTCGTTGAGCGCGCCGCCCCGGGCAACGTGCTCTACCTGGAACGCCCCGAAGGACAGTTCCTGCTCCCGGACACCCCCACAGAATTGCTGTTCATGGTGGCCGGTTCCGGGATCACCCCGGTGATGTCCATGCTGCGGACCCTCATGCCGCGCAGGCCGGACCACGACGTCGTGCTGGTCTACGTGTCCCGGAGCCGGGAGTCGTGCATCTTCCACGACGAGATCCTGGAACTCGCGGACCAGTTCCCGGGTCTGCGGCCGGTCTTCTGGTTCACCGAGGAACGCGGCCGCCTCGACGCCTCCGACGCCGATGCCCTGGCCGAGCTGTGTCCCGATCACGCGGACCGGGTGACGTACGCGAGCGGCCCGGACTCGTTCGTCAGCGCCGTGGAGGACCTCTCGCGCAGCCACGGCGGCCCCCCCGTGGTGGAACGCTTCGATGTCACCAGGCAGTTCAGCGGCGGCCAACGAGGGGAAGTTTGGTTCACCCGTTCCGAGATGACCCTGGAGGTGGGCCCGGACGAAACCGTCCTGGAGGCCGCCGAACGCGCGCAACACCAGCTGCCCCACGGATGCCGTATGGGCATCTGCCACAGTTGTCTGGTTCCCTTGACGGACGGGGCCGTGACCAACATCCGCACCGGTGAGCTGCACCGTGAACCCGGTCCCGTCCAGACGTGCGTGACCCGACCCGCTCCCCACGCCGCGATCCGCTGCGCCTCACGGAGGCCGAGCTCGCGGAACTCGCGGCCGATTTCGACGCCGTGCGGGACGAGGTCTTCTCCCGCCGCGGCCAGTCCGACGCCCAGTACATCCGCCGCGTGGTGGTACTGCAGCGCAGCCTGGAGATGACGGGGCGGGCCTGTCTGCTCTTCTCCCGTCACAAACCCCTGTGGTGGGCCGGTGTGGGGTGCCTGAGCGTGGGCAAGATCCTGAACAACATGGAGATCGGCCACAACGTGCTCCACGGGCAGTGGGACTGGATGAACGACAAGGAGATCCACTCGACCACGTGGGAGTGGGACTTCGTGGCGCCGTCGGCGGGCTGGCAGCGAACCCACAACGAGACGCACCACACGTGGACCAACGTGCTCGGCAAGGATCGGGACGTGGGGTACAACGTGCTGCGCATGGACCCCGATCAGCCGTGGAAGCCCGTGAACCTGCTGAACCCGGTGATCAACCTGGGCCTGGCACCGGCATTCGAGTGGGGCATCGCGATCTACGACATCGAACTGGACCAGTTCCTGACCGGCAAGAAGTCCGGGCGGGCCACGTTCGAGGACTTCAAGCGCGTGATGAAGAAGCTGGGCCGCCAGTCCGCCAAGGACTTCGTGGTCTCTCCGCTGCTGGCGTCCCTCACGGGTTCGGGGAAGGCGTCGCTTAAGGGGTTCCTGGCGGCGAACGTGATCCGCAACGTCTGGGCGCACACGGTCATCTTCTGCGGCCACTTCCCGGACGGCGCGGAGACCTTCACGGAGGAGGACGTGCGCGACGAGACTCGGGGGCACTGGTACCGCCGCCAGGCCATGGGCTCGGCGAACATCGACGGTTCACGCCTCATGCACTTCATGAGCGGGCACCTCTCCTTCCAGATCGAACACCACCTCTTTCCGGACATGCCGTCCAACCACCTGGCGCGCATCGCACCCCGCGTGCGGGAGATCTGCCGTAAGTACGGGATCCGCTACACCTCCGGCCCCCTGCCCCGGCAGGTCTTCCAGGCGTGGCGCAAGGTGTGCCGGCTCGCGCTGCCCTGACGACGACGCCGCTCGCGGCCCCGGCGCTTGCATCTACCGGCTCCGAATTCCCAGTGGAGTAGAAGCAGCTCGGGGTGCCCGGATTCTGCTTTTACTCCACTGGAGCAGCCACCCGCTGGGAGGGCCGGGCGGGTAGTTGCCGGGCGGGTGCGCGGGTCGTGAGCCCGCGGGTGGGCGGGCAACTCGTCCTGCCCGGCACGCGTCGCAAGTCCGATAGGTGTTCCCGCGGCGCTCCCCTAGGGTGTATTCCGGCACACACTCGCATCGCGGGCGGCCATGTTCCAGGAACCGGACGCGGCCCCGCCCGCGGTCAGGACAGGCAGGAGCACGCATGAGTACCGAAGAAGCCCCCGGGCACCTGGGCGCCAACGGCGAGGACGTCCCGGACGCCCACTACGTGCGCACGAGCGATCACGGTTTCCGCACCACGGTGTACACGCAGGGAGCGTGGAGCCCCCTGGAACAGCACATGGCGGCGTCGTCCGGCCTGCTGGTACACGAGATCGAACGCAACCACCCGCGGGAGGACGTGCTGCCGGTGCGTTTCTCCTTCGACATTCTGGGGGTCATCCCCGGTGGTGAGATCGAGGTGCACACGCGCGTGCTGCGCCCGGGCAGGACCATCGAGTTGGTCGAGGCGACCATGAGCGCCGGCGGGCGGGACTGCATCCGGTTGAGCCTGTGGCGGCTGAAGACCTCGGACACCCAGGACGTGGCCGGCGGGGAGATCGAGCCGCTGACCCCCGTGGAGCAGTGCGAGCCGGTCAATATGTCCGAGGCGTGGGGCGGCGGGTTCATCAGCTCCGTCGAGGCACGTACCGCCCGGCGGCCCCGACCCGGCAACGGCGCGGGCTGGCTGCGGATCACCAAGTCGGTGGTCGAGGGCGAGGAGTCCTCCCCCACCGCCCGGTTCATCAGCTCGGTCGACGCCGCCAACGGGATCGCTCCGCGCGCGGAGATCGGACCGTGGGCGTTCCCCAATGTGGACCTGAGCATCCACATGTTCCGCGCCCCGGTGTCCTCGTGGGTGGGACTCGACACCCGGGTGGAGTTCGGCGGGGACGGCGCGGGCCTGACTCATTCGGAGCTGTTCGACGAGCACGGTCCGATCGGTCGGGTGGCCCAGTCGCTGACCCTGCGCCGGACGAGCTGAGAAGCCGGTGGCCCGCCAGGACTTGGGCGGGCCGGAACCGCCCGGCTCCGCCGGGGGTTGAGCAGGGGCCGGGCGGGTGCGGGTCTCATCACACTTCGCCACGCGATGTCCCCGGAGTTGACGCCCGATCATAGAATGGCCGCTAGTTCCCAGTAATCCGCAACATCCGGACGGGGTAGAACCCCAGGAGGTCCAGCCGCGTGAGCAGCATCCTGATCAATGTGACCAACCGCGAGGGCGAGCGCACCGAGGGCGTCGAGTGGAAGGACCACGAGACGCTCATGGAGTGCCTCACCCGCCACAAGTTCCCGATCCTCGCCACGTGCGGCGGCAACGCCTCGTGCTCCACGTGCCACTCGTACCTGGACCAGGACACGTTCGTGAAGACGGGCGGGACCAACGAGGAGGAGGAGGACCTCCTGGAGATGCTGGACGACACCCGCCACGACAACTCTCGGCTCACGTGCCAGGTGGAGTGGTCCGAGGACCTCGCGGGCGCGGAGATCACGATCGCCCCCGAGTGGTGATCGTCCGCCGCTGACGCGGTGGCAGCACGACACCGCCGCCCCGGCCCGGCGGTGTCGTCACCGGCGGCCTCATGACCGGCGACACGAGTTGGTAGCGCGGCGCCGCGTGGGTGAAAGTTAGAGCATGACTGCTCTCCGGGATGACCTCACCACACGCGCCGCTTACGTCTCGGACGCCTCGATCTATCGCCGGCTGCCGGCGGCGGTCGCGGAACCGCGCTCGGTCGAGGAGATCCGTGAGCTGTTGTCCACGGCCCGGGAGAACGGCTGGCCTGTGATCTCCCGCGGTGGTGGCACCTCCGTGGCGGGCAACGCGATCGGTGACGGGTTGGTCATCGACACCTCCCGGTACTTCAACCGCATCCTGGAGATCGATCCGCACGCCCGCACCGCCACGATCGAACCCGGTGTGATCTGCGATCAGTTGCGGGACGCCGCGAGCGAGTTCGGCCTGACCTACGGACCGGACCCCTCCACGCATTCGCGGGCCACCGTGGGCGGGATGGTCGCCAACAACGCGTGCGGTTCCCACTCGGTCGCGTGGGGTACGAGCGCGCAGAACCTCGTCTCGCTCACGGTCATGCTCGCCGACGGGCGTGAGGTCACCCTGGACGCGGGCGGCACCTCGGACGCCGCACTGGATTCCCAGCTCACCCAGTTGCGGGACCGGCACCTGGCCATGCTGCGCACCGAACTGGGCCAGTTCCCCCGCCAGGTCTCCGGGTACGGACTGCACTACTTGTTGAGCGAGAACGGTTTCGACGTGGCCAAGGCGTTCGCCGGGACCGAGGGCACGTGCGGGATCATCACCCGGCTCACCGTGAAACTCGTGGCCAAGCCGCGCTTCACAGCGCTCGCGGTACTGGGTTTCACGGACGCGATCGCGGCGGCCACCGCGGCCCCGAAGTTCCGCGTCCGGGGCGTCACCACGATCGAGGGCATGGGCTCGGACCTGCTGGACGCCCTGCGCACCCGTCCCGGTCAGGAGAACGCGGGCCGTGAGCTCCCCGAGGGCGGCGGCTGGCTCTACTGCGAGGTGGGCGCGGACACCCAGGAGGCCGCGTTCGAGGCCGCCCGGGCACTGCCGGGACTCGTCGAGGAGACCGTGGTGGATTCCGTGGTCGTGGGCGATCCCGCCGAGGCCCGCGCCCTGTGGCGCATCCGCGAGGCCGGTGCGGGGATCGTGACCCGCTTGCCGGACGGCGGCGAGGCGTGGCCCGGGTGGGAGGACTCCGCCGTGCCCCCGCAGCACCTGGGCGCCTACCTCAAGGACCTCTACGCGCTGCTGGACGAGATGGACCTACGCGGTATCCCGTTCGGCCACTTCGGCGAGGGCTGTGTGCACATTCGGATCTCCTTCGATTTCAACACGGACGAGGGCGTGGCCCATTACCGCCGGTTCATCGAGCGGGCCGCGGAACTCGTGCACCGCTACGGCGGCTCGGTCTCCGGGGAGCACGGGGACGGCCGTGCCCGCTCGGAGCTGCTCAGCACCATCTACTCCGACGAGGCACACGGCGCCTTCGCCCGATTCAAGCGGATCTTCGATCCCGACAATTTCTTCAACCCCGGGGTCGTGGTGGATCCCGAACCCCTCGACCGGGGCATCCGCCCGGGTCCCGGCGCGCGCACGTTCGAGCTGACCCCGGTCCACGCGTTCTCCGCGGACGACGGCTCGTTCGGCCAGGCCATCAACCGCTGCGTGGGCGTGGGCGCATGCCGCTCGGACTCGGGTGCCATGTGCCCGTCCTTCCACGCGACCCACGACGAGGTGCACTCGACCCGCGGGCGCATGCGGTCCCTCGCCGAGATGCTGCGCGGCGAGCACATCATGGACGGGTGGAAGTCCAAGGAGACCTACGAGGCCCTGGACCTGTGCCTCTCGTGCAAGGCGTGCGCCACGGAGTGCCCCGTGAACGTGGACATGGCCACCTACAAGGCCGAGTTCCTGCACCACCACTTCCGCCAGGGCCTGGGCTCGTTCGTCGGCAAGGACCGCCGGCCCATGGCGCACCTGACCATGGGGTGGATGCCGTGGCTCATGAAGCTCGTGACCAGGGTCCCCGGTTCGCTGCGCGCGGTGAACTTCCTGGAACGCTTCCGTCCCATCGAGGAACTGACCAAGAAGCTCGGCGGCATCGAACCGAAGCGGCGGATGATCCGCTTCAACGACACCCCGCTCACGTCGTGGTTCAAGACCCGCACCCCACAGGGCGCGGTGGCGCGCGGAGGCGGCCGCGCGGCGTCGTCGGCGGAGAAACCGTCCGTGGTGCTGTGGCCGGACACGTTCACGAACTTCTCCGCGGACGGGCCCGGCAAGGCCGCCGTGGCGGTGCTAGAGGCCATGGGCTACCGCGTGCTCATGCCCATGGGAAACGTGTGCTGCGGACTCACGTGGCACTCCACCGGGCAGTTGGACATGACCCGCCGGACCCTGCTGCAGACCCTGGACGTGATGGAGCCGCTGCTCGAGGCTGGCTACCCGATCATCGGGCTGGAACCGTCTTGCACGGTGATGCTCCAGCACGACATCACCGAGCTGCTCCCGGATGACCCGCGCGCCCACAAGGTCCGGGCCCTCACGGTCACGCTCGGTGAGTTCAGTGCGCGCCACGCCGAGGACGGCGGGGACTGGCCGTTCGACACGCTCGAGACCCACGCGGGACCGGGCACCGCGGTGTGCCAGGTGCACTGCCACGAGAAGGCCCAGGGCGACTTCACGCCGGAACTACGCGTGCTCGAGAAGCTCGGGGTGGACACCGCCGTGGTGGGCGGTGGCTGCTGCGGTCTCGCCGGGAACTGGGGCTTCGAACCAGGTCACCACGAGATCTCCCAGACCCTCGGGGAACGCAACCTGTTCCCCGCGATCCGTGCCGCGGGGCCCGGTTCGATCGTGCTCGCGGACGGTTTCTCGTGCCGCACGCAGATCGCCCAGGGCACCGACGCGGAAGGAGTCCACCTGGCACAGGTGATGTATGCCGCATTACGCGCGGAAAAGTAGCACACTGTTGCCATGAGGAGTCACTTGCCCGCCCCCCGGGGCACCCACACCGCCACCCGTCCGTTGCTCGCGGCCACCGCGCTGAGCGCTCTCATGGTCCTCTCGGCCTGCGGTTCCTCGGACGGCGCCTCGTCCGAGGAGCAGAACACCGCACCCGCCGGCGCCTCCGTCTCCGCGAGCGCCACGGCGTCCCCGAGCGACTCGTCCATGTCCCCGAGCCCGTCGGCCAGCCGGTCCGCGAGCCCGTCGGCCAGCCGGTCCGCGAGCCCGTCCGCGAGCGCCGAGGCCACGGAAGCCACAAACGCCGCGGCGTCCGGTGGACAGGAGGGGCAGGCCGCGGAGTCGGCGCAGCCGTCCGCCGAGCCCGATCGCCTCGCGTCCGCTCCCGAACTGGGCATGCCCACTGCGAGCCCGTTCGACCAGGCGAAGGCGGATGCCCAGCGCGCCGGCGGCACGTGCAGTGCCGGGCAGCTCTCCGGATCGCTCACGCCGCAGCAGGGCGCGGCGGGTTCGGTCATTGCGTCCCTCACGCTCACCAACAACGGCTCCGCACCGTGCACCCTGAGCGGCTACCCAGGTGTGTCCTTCGTGGACGCGAACGGTGCTCCCGTGGGTGCGCCGGCCTCCCGGGACGCCTCGGGTGCGGGCACCGTGACCCTACAGCCCGGCGCGTCCGCGAGCGCCGGGGTGCGGATCACCCAGCCCGGTGTGATCGGTCAGGTGTGCAACCCGCACCAGGCCGCGGGCGTGCGCGTGTACCCGCCGGACAGCTACGAGTCGCTCGTGGTGCCCTACTCGGGTCAGGCGTGCGGCAACCCCAAGGTCTCCCAGTTGCAGGTCAAGGGTTTTGGGTCCTGACCCCGTCCTGAACCTTTTCTCCCCCGCGACCGCGCAGTGGTTCGACGCCGCGTTCAGCGGGCCCACGGCGGCCCAGCGCGGCGCGTGGGAGGCCATCTCGGCGGGCCGCCACGCTCTCGTGGTGGCCCCCACCGGTTCCGGTAAGACGCTCGCGGCGTTCCTGTGGTCGATCGACCGCTTGCTGACCGACAAGAAGGCGGACGGGTCCGACGACGCGGAGGACCGCACCTCGGTGCTCTACATCTCCCCGCTCAAGGCCCTGGGCGTGGACGTGGAACGCAACCTGCGCGCACCGCTGATCGGGATCACCCAGGCCGCCAAGGCCGCCGGCGGGGAGCCCCCGGAGATCTCGGTGGGTGTGCGCTCAGGTGACACCCCGCAGGCGATCCGCCGCGCCCTGTTGGCGCATCCCCCGGACGTGCTCATCACGACCCCGGAATCGCTGTACCTCATGCTCACGTCCAAGGCGCGGGAGACCCTGCGCCACGTGAACACCGTGATCATCGACGAGGTGCACGCGGTGGCCGGGACCAAACGCGGGGCGCACCTGGCGGTGAGCCTCGAACGCCTCGACGACCTCCTGGAACGTCCCGCGCAACGGATTGGGCTCTCCGCGACCGTGGAACCCGTGGACACCGTGGCCGGGTTCCTGGGCGGCTCCCAGCCCGTGGACGTGGTGCGCCCGCCGTCCGAGAAGGACTGGGACCTCACGGTGTCCGTGCCCATCCCGGACATGACCGTGTTGGGCGGGGCGGCGGCGTCGCCGTCGTCCGGGGACCTGGACGGCAACCTGGAGGCGTCCGACTACCAGGCCACCGCGTCCATCTGGCCCCACGTGGAGGAACGGATCGTGGACCTCGTGGAGGCGCACCGTTCCACAATCGTGTTCGCGAACTCGCGTGGCCTCTCGGAGAAACTCACTGCGCGACTCAACGAGATCCACGAGTTCCGGCTCGCCAACGCCGCGGAAGAGAGCCCCGCGGATTTGGACGGTGGCGATCCCGTGGCGCTGGGTGATGCGCTCTCCGACCTCCTGGACGGCGCCGCCGCGCAGCCCGACGACGCCGCGCGCAGCGAGGGCGCGGTCAGCGCTTCTCGGGCCCGCGACTCCGCCCCCGCGGACATCCCCCGCCAGCACAACCGCCACGAGGGCGCGTCCCCGGTGCTCGCGCGCGCCCACCACGGCTCGGTGTCCAAGGACCAGCGCGGTCTGATCGAGGAGGACCTGAAGACCGGGCGGTTGCGGTGCGTGGTGGCCACCTCCTCCCTGGAGCTCGGGATCGACATGGGCCACGTGGACCTGGTGATCCAGATCGAGTCCCCGCCTTCGGCGGCGTCCGGTTTGCAGCGCGTGGGCCGCGCGGGCCACCAGGTGGGCGAGGTCTCGATCGGGCGGATCTACCCCAAGCACCGCGGGGACGTGCGGGACGCGGCGGTGATCGCTGAGCAGATGCTCGCGGGGCACCTGGAACCGCTGTCCGTGCCCACCAACCCCCTGGACATCCTGGCCCAGCAGACGGTCTCGGCGGTTGCCGCGGAGGACGTGGACGTGGAGAGCTGGTACGACACCCTGCGCCGCAGCGCCCCGTTCCGTTCGCTGCCGCGCTCCGCGTACGACGCCGTGCTGGACCTGCTCGCCGGGCGGTACCCGTCCGACGAGTTCGCCCAGTTGCGGCCCCGGCTGGTGTGGGACCGCGAGACCGGGACCCTGCAGGCCCGCCCCGGTGCCCTGCGGCTCGCAGTCACGAGCGGTGGCACCATCCCGGATCGCGGTCTGTTCCCCGTGTTCCTCGTGGGCGAGCAGGACAGCAAGTCCCCCAAGCGCGTGGGTGAGCTGGACGAGGAGATGGTCTACGAGTCCCGCGTGGGGGACATCATCGCCCTGGGTGCCTCGAGTTGGCGCATCGAGGAGATCACGCACAACCGGGTGGTCGTGGCCCCGGCCCCGGGCGTGCCCGGCAAGCTCCCGTTCTGGCACGGGGACGGTCTGGGCCGGCCCGTGGAACTGGGTCGTGCCACGGGTCGGTTCACCCGTGAACTCGCCGGTGCCCAGGACACCGAGGCCCGCGAGCGCCTGGCCGCCTCCGGCTTGGACGAATGGGCCCGGGACAACCTCATGGCCTACCTCTCCGAACAGCGGGAGGCCACGGAACACGTTCCGGACGATCGCACGCTCGTGGTCGAGCGGTTCCGGGACGAACTCGGGGACTGGCGCGTGGTGTTGCACAGCCCGTTCGGCACCCCCGTGCACGGCCCGTGGGCGCTCGCGGTGCGCGCCCGGTTGGACGAGCGCTGGGGTCTGGATGCCAGTGCCCAGGCCGCAGACGACGGCATCGTGCTGCGCGTCCCCGCCACGGACGAGGAACCACCCGGGGCGGAGCTGTTCCTTTTCGACCCGGACGAGCTCGAGCGCACCGTGACCGAGGAGGTGGGCGGCTCGGCGCTGTTCGCGTCCCGGTTCCGGGAGAACGCCGCGCGTGCCCTGCTACTGCCGCGGGCGGATCCCGGTAAGCGCACGCCCCTGTGGCAGCAGCGTCAGCGCTCCGCCCAGTTGCTGGACGTAGCCCGCAAGTACCCGCAGTTCCCGGTGATCCTCGAGACCGTGCGCGAATGCCTGCAGGACGTGTACGACGTCCCCGCGCTGCTGCAATTGCAGCGCGATCTGGCCGGGCGCAAACTGCGCATGGTCGAGACCACCACGGACACCCCCTCCCCCTTCGCGCGCACCCTGCTGTTCGGGTACGTGGCCCAGTTCCTGTATGAGGGCGATTCGCCCCTGGCCGAGCGCAAGGCCGCGGCCCTGTCTCTGGACCCCTCCCTGCTCAACGAGCTGCTCGGTCGCGCCGAGCTGCGCGAGCTGCTGGATCTCGAGGTCATCGAGACCACGGTCCTGCAGTTGCAGCGCCTCGCGCCGGACCGTCGGTTGCGCGGCGTGGAGGGCGCGGCGGACCTCCTGCGCCTGCTCGGTCCCATGACGGCCGACGACGCCGCAGTGCGCTTGCGCGCGGAAGGCACCGCAGCGGCGTCGCCCCCCGCGCAGAGCGCGCCGGAGACCCCCGATGCCCCGGAAACCGACGACACCGAGGATGTCGACGCGGCCGAGGACGTGGCCCCCGAGTACCAACCCATCAGCGCGGACGCCGCCCGCGAGCTGCTGGACGCCCTGGTGTCCACGAACCGGGCGATCGTCCTGCGCGTGGGCGGGCGCGAGGTCTACTGCGCGGTGGAGGACGCCGCGCGGATGCGGGACGCCCTGGGCCAGCCCTTGCCCATGGGTGTGCCCCTGGCGTTCCTGGAACCGGTCGCGGATCCCGTGGGGGACCTCGTGTCCCGGTACGCGCGCACCCACGGTCCGTTCAGCGTGGCGGAGGCCGCGCAGGCCCTGAGCCTGGGGCCCGCCGTGGTCGAGACCGCGCTGCGCTCGCTCGCCAAGCAGCGGCGCGTGAGCGAGGGGGCGTTCCGCCCGAGCGGGGACCCCGCGGCGTCGGAGTCGGAATGGTGCGACGTGGAGGTGCTGCGGACCCTGCGCCGCCGTTCCCTGGCCGCCCTGCGCGCGGACGTGGAACCCGTGGACCCGCAGGTATACGCCACCTTCCTGCCCGCGTGGCAGCACGCCGTCCCGGGGCACCAGTTGCGCGGGTTGGACGGGGTGCTCACGGTGATCGACCAGTTGGCCGGGGTGCCCGTGCCCGCGTCCGCGTGGGAACCGCTCGTGCTCGCGCAGCGCGTGGTGGACTACCGGCCCGCGATGCTGGACGAGCTCATGGCCGCGGGCGAGGTGCTCTTCTCGGGCGCGGGGTCCCTGGGCGGTGAGGACGGGTGGGTCGCGTTCCACCTGGCCGAGTCCGCGGAGCTGTCCCTGCCGCCCGTGCCGCAGCTCGAGGCCGCCGCCGAGGCCCTGGACTCCACGCTGGAACGTGAACTGCTCGCCGTGCTGCGGGCCGGTGGGGCGTACTTCGCGTGGCAGCTCATCCAGCCGCTCGCCGAGGCGGGCGTGTCCGTGGACATGGCCCAGCTGCGCACTGCGCTGTGGAACCTGCTGTGGGCGGGGCTCATCACCAATGACACCTACGCCCCGGTGCGCGCACTCGTCTCGGGCGGGCACTCCGCGCACAAGACGCCCAAGCGCCCGGGCCGTTCCCGTACGGCCGGGCGGCGCGGCGCCGCGCGGTTGCGGGCCCGGCCCGGGGCCCCGGCGGTGTGGATC
>NZ_LZMM01000007.1:0-19228 GCF_001665945.1 Kocuria sp. ICS0012
CCGGGGGCCGGCCCCCCCCCCCCGGGGGGGGCGGCCCCCCGCCCGGGCTCCCGACCGCCCCTCGTCCGCGCCTACACGGCGGGCCCCCCCGGCGGGGGGGGGGGGCCCGCCGAGTGGGTGTCACGGAACGAGAGCCGGACTCAGTTCTGGAAGCGGTAGTTCTTGGGCGCGATCGTCAACCCCGAATCCGTGACCGTGAGCCCGCGGGCGAGGTCGCGCTCGCGGTCCAGGCCCACCGTGAACCCGGGCGGGACGATCACGTTCTTGTCCAGGATGGTGCGGTGCACGGTGGCCCCGGCGCCGATCTGCACGTTCTGCATGAGCACCGATTCGGTCACGCGGGCGTCGTGCTCCACCTTGACCTTGGGGGAGAGCACCGAGGATCCCACGTGCCCGCCGGTGATCAGCACACCGGGGGAGACGATCGAGTCGAAGGCCACGCCGGCCTGACCGTTGGGCCCGCGCACCGTCCTGGCCGGCGGGGCCATGATCTGGTGGGTGTAGATGGGCCAGTCGTAGTTGTAGAGGTTGAATACCGGCAGCGGACGGATCAGGTCCATGTGAGAGTCGTAGTAGGAATCCAGGGTGCCCACGTCCCGCCAGTACTGGCGGTCGCGGTCGGTGGAACCCGGGACGTCGTTGTGGGTGAAGTCGTAGACCATGGCCTCACCGCGGTCCGCGAAGTGGGGCATGATGTCCCCACCCATGTCGTGGTTGGTGTCCCCGCGCTCGTTGTCCGCGCGCAGCGCCTCCACGAGGGCATCCCGGTCGAAGACGTAGTTGCCCATGGACGCGAGGAACGCGTTCGGGTCGTCCGGCAGGGGAGCCGTGGAGTCCGGCTTCTCCACGAACCGCGTAATCTTCGTAGGGTCCTGCGGGTCCGTCTCGATCACCCCGAAGGACTTCACCATCTCCATGGGCTGGCGCACACCGGCCACCGTGGCCTTCGCCCCGGACTCGATGTGCTTCTCCACCATGTCCGAGAAGTCCATCCGGTACACGTGGTCTGCGCCCACGACCACCACGATGTCCGGATCGGCGTCGTCGATCAGGTTCATGGACTGGAAGATCGCGTTGGCCGAGCCCAGGAACCATTCCTTGCCGCGGCGCTGCTGCGCGGGCACCGAGGTCACGTAGTTGCCCAGCTGCGTGGACAACCGCCACGTCTCGGACAGGTGCCGGTCCAGGGAGTGGGACTTGTACTGGGTGAGCACCACGATCTGCAGGTACCCCGAGTTCACCAGGTTGGACAGCGCGAAGTCGATCAACCGGTACCCGCCCGCGAACGGCACGGCGGGCTTGGCCCGGTCCTCCGTCAACGGCATCAGGCGCTTGCCCTCCCCACCGGCCAGAACGATGGCAAGGACTTTCTTGTGTCGTGACATTCGTACCCCTCACTTCCCGAGCCAGTCAGAGCCCTCGCGGACCACAACACGGCGTCGTCTTTGACTGGTCTTCCCCGTCATTGTGTCCCACTCGGCAAGGCGGAACACCGTGTCGCCGGAAGTTTCGCGAACTTTTGCGCACCTGTGTGCGAGCAACCCCGTGCAGTACGCTCGCAGTGTGCGAGTAGACATCCTGAGCAAAGAGTTCCCGCCGACCATCTACGGGGGAGCGGGGGTGCACGTGGCCGAGTTGTCCCGCGTGCTCGCACCGCTCGTGGACCTCAACATCCGCTGCTTCGGCGAACCCCGGGACCCGGACTTCCATGGCGCCCAGGTGCAAGCGTATCCCGTGCCGGGTGAACTGGCCGATGCCAACGCCGCCGTGCAGACCCTCGGGGTGGACCTCACCATGATCGGGGACATCCAGGGCGCGGATCTGGTGCACTCCCACACGTGGTACGCCAACATGGGTGGGCACCTGTCCTCCCTCATGTACGACATCCCCCACGTGCTCTCCGCCCACTCCCTGGAACCCCTGCGCCCGTGGAAGGCCGAACAGCTCGGCGGCGGGTACCGGGTGTCCAGCTTCGCGGAGAAGACCGCCTACGAGGCCGCTGCCGCGATCATCGCCGTGTCCGACGGCATGCGCCGCGACATCCTCGCCTCCTACCCGGACGTGGACCCCCAGCGTGTACGCACCGTGCACAACGGGATCGACGTCAGCCAGTGGGACCGAGACGAGAACACCGACGTCCTGGACGAGTACGGCATCGACCCCACCAAGCCCTCCGTGGTCTTCGTGGGCCGCGTAACCCGCCAGAAGGGCGTGCCCTACCTCCTGCGCGCCGCTCTGCAGCTGCCGCCCGAGGTGCAACTGGTCCTGTGCGCCGGCGCCGCTGACACCCCCGAGCTCGGCGCCGAGGTCAACGCCCTCATCGACCAGCTCAAGACCGAGCGCGAGGGCGTGGTGCTCATCGAGAAGATGCTGCCCCGCCGCGCCGTGATCCAGATCCTCTCCCACGCCACCGCCTTCGCGTGCCCCTCCGTCTACGAACCCCTGGGCATCGTGAACCTCGAAGCCATGGCCTGCGGCGCCGCCGTGGTCGCCACTGCCACCGGGGGCATCCCCGAAGTCGTCGTCGACGGCGAGACCGGCCGCCTGGTCCCGATCGAACAGGTCACCGACGGCACCGGCACACCCTTGGACCCCCAGAAGTTCGTGGACGACTTCGCCGCAGCCCTCACCGACGTGGTCTCCGACCCCGACCGCGCTCACCGCATGGGTCAGGCGGGACGCACGCGCGCGGAGGAACACTTCTCGTGGGAGTCCATCGCGCAGCAGACCCTGGAGGTCTACCGCTCGGTGCTGTGAGCTCTAGATGCCGTGAGCCCGGTTGATATGGTGGAAGCGGGGCGTTTGCATCATACATACCAATTGTGAGGGGAATCATGGCCTACGAGATCCAGACCGCTGCCGCTAAATACGAGACGATCGCCCGCTTCCCCGATTACGCCGAGGCCCAGGCCGTCGTGGACACGCTCTCCGACCGCGAGTTCGATGTCTCCACCGTCAAGATCGTGGGCGAGGGCCTGCGCTCCGAGGAATACGTCACCGGTCGCCTGACCAAGGGCCGCGCCGCGCTCGCCGGCCTGGGTTCCGGCGCGTGGCTGGGCCTGTTCATCGGCATCCTGTTCGGCCTGTTCGCCCCGGCGTTCGGCTGGCTGTCCATCATCCTGTGGTCCGTGGTGATCGGTGCCGTGTGGGGCGTGATCTTCGGTTTCGTGGCGCACCTGGCCACCGGCGGGAAGCGAGACTTCAAGTCCGTGCGCACCACGGCCGCGGACACCTACCTGGTGCAGGTCCGAGCCGAGCGCGCCCACGAGGCCATCACGGTCCTCAACCGCTGACTCCCTGCCGGTCCGCGCCCTCCGGCGCCCTCTCGACCGGTTTGAATAATTGACGACGACGGGCGGTCACCCTTCCGGGGTGGCCGCCCGTGGTCGTGCGCGTTCCGGCACGTCGACTCCGTCGCCGCGCGGGCGGGGCCGCTTCGGCTGCAGAGTATGCGGGTTCGGATCGTCGTTCGCGCAGCAGGGCCCCGGTACAACGGTCAGGCCCGGCCGTCGGAGACGGACCATGGTCCCCAGCCCGTGGTCAGCCGTCGGCCGGGGCCGCAAGCACCCCGGAGAGTAGCGACTCGACGGCGACTGCGAACGCGTCGTGTGTCTCCTGCAGGGAGCGCGAGCGCACGCGGGGGATGGGGGAGCGGGCGACGTGTGTGTCGTTCTTCTCGCTTTCGCATGGCCCACGGCCACGTCCCGGGTGGAGAACCTGCCCGGGGCGGTAGTCGGTTCGCAGGAGCAGGTCGATGCTGTTACCCAGAAGATGCCCGAGCACCTGCTCGAGCTGCACCCGATGGCCAACAGTGAGGACGCGGTCAACGGGATCACGTCGCGGGAGGTGTGCGGAGGGATCGGACTGGGGCACCACAAGAAGGAGTGGGCGCTGCGGTCGGCCGAGGGCTAAGGGTGCCGGCGGGAGAGGCCCAGGGACCGTTCCGGCCACTCCACTTTCGGACTACTTTACATAATGTACATTATCGGTCATGGGGGTACGTTAGTAACGACGCGATATGGGGCGAACCCGATTCAGCCTCTGGGAGGCCTCAGATGGCCGTGAGCTCAGGCGGCGACTCGGCCCCTCGTCCCATGGGTCACCGGCTGAGCGACTCCATGCAAAGCTACGGGACGGCGCGTTGCGTGACGCTTTTGCTCAACGCGTCTAGATACACATCTCGGGTTTCTGCTCGTGTATGTACTCAGTCCGGCGACCTGCGTCATGATGAGGGCACACGCGCTCTGCCAGTACCGACCGTTCGACGTCGCCGAGCGGCTCGAATCCCTCGGCAGGATGCTTCTGGTTCCACCATGACGCGATGTTTCGGACGCAACGAAGCCCATTCTTCTCAAGACTCCAGCGCGGAATAGATTCCACAATACGAAAAGATGCCACCATGGCACGGTTCATGATCTCCGTCTTCCACGATCCGGGCATCCAGTCGTCGGGTAAGGCGTGTCAGTCCGAGGACGACATGCAGCGCGCCTTCGAAGCGGTTGCCACCTTCAACCAGGATCTGCAGGACGCCGGGCAACTGGTCCTCGCCGGCGGCCTCACCCCGCCCGAGGCCACCCATACCGTCGATGCCACGGGTGCAGCTGGCGATCCCCCGCGGTGTTCCCCGGCCCGCGGGTGAGTTCGGGGCCCGCTCTGGGCGGCTGCTGGATCGTGGAGGTCGCCAGTGAGGCCGGCGCTCTGAAACTTGCAGCCAAAGCATCCGCGGCATGTGGGCAGCCCCTGGAGGTCCGTGCTCTCGCGGGGTGAAGACCCCCCGCTGCGGCGACCTCAGCTGGCCCAGTCCATGAGAGCGTCATAGCGCCTTGGGCCGGTTCTTAAAGTTATAGGTGGAACTCGAACTAAATCCTGCGATTCTCACTTTGAAATTCATCCGTTCGGAAGCTTCCAGAACCCGCCATAAACTGGAGACATGAGCTCACAACCCCGTCCCGGATCGGACTCCCGCACGTCAGTGGCCTCTCCCCCGCAATCGCCTCGATCAGCTCCTTCCGCCGAGCGAACCACGAGAGCCTGGCCCGTTTTCCTGGCCGTGGACCTGGGTCTGGTGATCGTCTTCGCCGCCATCGGGCGCTCAGCCCACGGTGAGGACGTCCTGGGCATGCTCACCACCGCGTGGCCCTTCCTAGCGGGGACGCTCATCGGGTGGCTCATGGCACGGGGAGCGCGTCGTCCGGCGGCTGTGGTGCCCACTGGCGTGGTCGTATGGCTGAGCACCGAACTCGTCGGGATGCTCCTACGTGTTCTCACAGGCGATGGCACGGCGTGGTCGTTCGTTCTGGTCAGCCTGGTGGTGCTGGGAGTCTTCCTGGTGGGCTACCGCCTCGTCCTGGCGGGCGTGGCCCGAGTTCGTCGTCGCTGATACGGCCACGACTCCCCTGCCACCGGCCGCTCCGAGACGCCCGCCGCGCCATCGACCCACCGATACAGTGGAGTGACATCGTGGAAAGGAACCCCATGTTCACCGCCATCGTTTTGATCAAGACCTCGTCGGACCGGATCCCGGAGGTCGCCCAGGAAGTCTCGGACATCCGCGGCGTGACCGAGGTCTATTCGGTGACTGGTGAGTGGGACCTGATCGCCGTGGTTCGGGTGCACCAGCACGAACGGCTCGCGGACGTGATCGCCGATCAGCTGTCCAAGGTTGAGGGCGTGGAGTCCACGAACACCAACATCGCCTTCCGCACGTACAGCACGCACGATCTGGATGCGGCCTTCTCCCTGGGGATCGACGACTGACTCCCCGGCCGTAGCACGAACGACGCCGCTCCTCCGGAAACCGGGCGAGCGGCGTCGTCGTCAGATTGTGCGGTACCGCACGGACGGGCCGAGCGGGAGCGACGACCGGGTGGTCACCGCGCGGCGAACTCGACCCACCGGGTGAGGACGTCTCGCGCCGCACCCGAGTCGATGGACTCGGCCGCACGCCCAACGGCGGCCTCGAAACGTTCGGCGAAGGGAGCATCGGCGCTCTCGTCGATGGCGACGAGCCCGGCGGCGGCATTGAGCAGCACCGCGTTACGCACGTGCCCCTGCAATCCGTCGAGGATGTCGCGCACCACGCCGGCGTTGTAGGCAGCGTCCTGGCCGCGCAGATCCTCGATCGTGGCGCGCGGCATGTCCAGGTCCAGGGGCTCGAGCGTGTGCTCGGTGGTCCGGCCATCCCGCACCTCCCAGATCCGGGACGGCGCCGTGACGGTCAACTCGTCGAGCCCGTCACCGCCGCGGAAGACGAGCGCGCGGTCGCCACGGTTCTGGAACACGCCGGCCATCAGCGGCGCCAGGGCCTCGTCCGCGACACCGATCGCCGATGCCTTGACCTTGGCCGGATTGGTGATCGGGCCCAGGAAGTTGAATGCAGTGGCGACCCCGAGGGCCTTGCGTGCGGCGGCCGCGAAGCGCATGGACGGGTGGAAGGTCTGCGCGAACAGGAAGGTGATCCCCACCTCGCGCGCGGCGCGCTGGACGCGCTCGACGGGCATGTCCAGCTGCACGCCCAGGGCCTCCAGGACGTCCGCCGATCCCGATTTGGACGACGACGCCCGGTTGCCGTGCTTCACGACCCGCACCCCCGCCCCCGCGCACACCAGGGCGGACATCGTGGAGATGTTGACGCTCGAGAGGCGGTCCCCGCCGGTGCCCACGATGTCCAGCGCCGGGGCGGGAACGGAGATGGGGCGGGCGTGAGCGACCATGGCGTCCGCGAGACCGTTGAGCTCGGCCACGCTCTCCCCCTTGGTGCGCAGTGCCATGAGGAAGCCCGCGACCACGGTGTCGGGGACCTCGCCCGCCATGATGTTGTCCATGGCCCAGTAGGACTGGTCCCATGACAGGTCCTCGCCGCGGGACAAGCTCGTCAACACGTCTGGCCAGTGGTTGTTCGTGCGGGAGGCGTTCGAGGTAGTCACGGCTTCGACTCTATCGCGCCGTCACTCCGCGTGACGCAGTGCGGTGGCAGGCGGGGGCCGGCGGACGGGAGGGTTGTCCAGATCACACCTCGAGGACGCGACACGATGCGCTGCGGAGGCCGTGGTGGTTGGTTCGCCAGGAGTTTTGGCGACATAATGTCTCTGTGACAACTGCGACTCATACCCCAGCCAAACCGGTGGGCGCGACCATCACTCGCCCCAACCTCACATCCGTGGGCACCATCGTGTGGTTGTCCTCCGAAGTGATGTTCTTCGCCGGACTCTTCGCCATGTACTTCACTCTGCGCGCCACCTCCCCGGAGGTCTGGCACGAGAACACACAGCTGCTCAACGTGCCCATGGCGTTGGCCAACACCATCGTCCTGGTGCTGAGCTCCGTCACGTGCCAGTTCGGCGTCTTCGCCGCCGAGCGGCTCCAGCCCCGGCGCACCGGCGGCATCCTCCAGTTCACCAAGTGGGGCATGACCGAGTGGTTCGCCCTGACCTTCCTCATGGGCGCCGTGTTCGTGTCCGTGCAGGTCTACGAGTACGTCGCTCTCGTTTCCGAAGGCGTCACGATCGCTGCGAACGCCTACGGCTCCGCCTTCTACATCACCACCGGTTTCCACGCCCTGCACGTGACCGGTGGCCTGATCGCATTCCTCTTCATCATGGGCCGCGCCTTCGTTGCCAAGCGCTTCGGTCACTACGAGGCCACCTCGGCCATCGTGGTGTCCTACTACTGGCACTTCGTCGACGTGGTCTGGATCGTCCTGTTCGTGCTGGTCTACTTCATCAAGTAGGCCCCCAGGACCGTTCGCCCATCCAAGTTCTAGAACCGAGTAAAAGGAACGTTTGACGTGAAGGCACTCTCACAAAAGCGCCGCCATCCCATGGCAGCCCTCGCGCTGTTGGTCATGGCTTTGCTTCTGACCGGTGGACTCTACGCAGTTGCCACAACCACCAATGAAGCCAAGGCCGACACCACCACGTACTCGGCTCAGGACGTCGAGGAGGGGCAGAAGCTCTTCATGTCCAACTGCTCCACGTGCCACGGCATGCAGGCCCAGGGCACCAACACCGGTCCCTCCCTGATCGGCGTGGGCGCTTCCTCCGTCGACTTCCAGGTGGGGACCGGCCGTATGCCCATGCAGATGCAGGGCCCCCAGGCGCAGGTCAAGCCGCAGCAGTTCAACGACGAACAGACCAAGCAGCTCTCCGCGTACGTGGCTTCCCTGGGTGCCGGCCCCGCCGTCCCCGAGGAGGAGTACCTCGACATCAGCGAGGGCAACTCCGCCAACGGCGCCAAGGTGTTCCTGGCCAACTGCGCCATGTGCCACAACGCCGCTGGCCAGGGCGGTGCCCTGACCCGCGGCAAGTTCGCCCCCTCCCTCATGGGCGTGAGCGAAAAGCACATCTACGAGGCCATGCAGACCGGCCCGCAGAACATGCCGGTGTTCAACGACGCCAACATCACCCCCGAGGAGAAGCGGGACGTCATCACGTATCTGAAGACCCTCGACAACAACACCAACGTGGGTGGCTTCAGCCTCGGCTCCCTGGGCCCCGTGGCCGAGGGCCTGTTCATCTGGACCATCGGCCTGGTGATCGTCATCGGCTTCACCGTGTGGCTGACCTCGCGCTCCGCCTGAGAGCGCCCCGCCGGTACCCACCGGCACCCGAAACAGTATTCACAGCACCAAGAGAAGAATGAGGGACCACATGGGCGACCATCGTGACGGCACTCCCCACAAGAGCGGGGCGGTTGTCACCTCGGACGGAACGGGCACGGAAAACTTCCCCAACCCGGGGCTTCCACCGCACCGCCCCCGCGTGACGGACGTAGATCCCAAGGCCGCGAAGCGAGCTGAACACCAGGTGGTCCTGCTGTTCCTGCTCTCCATCATTGGATCCATCCTGTTCTTCGTGGCGTACTTCGGTATCCGCGTGGACGGTCCTCTGTACGACGCCGTCAACACCGAGCCCACCGCGCAGCTGCGGTTGCAGAACCTGCTGTTGGGCCTCGGCATCGCCCTCGGCATGTTCGGCATCGGTATCGGGGTGGTCCACTGGGCCCGTACCCTCATGCCGGACCACGAGATCGTGGAGATGCGCCACGACCTGCGCCCGGAAGAGGACCGCGCCGAGGCGCAGGGCATCCTGAACACCATCTACGACGAGTCCGGTGTGCGGCGCCGCCCGCTGCTGCGCAACACGCTGATCGGCGCCGCAGTGCTCATGCCCCTCCCCTTCGTGGGTCTGCTCAAGGACCTCGGTCCCACCGACCTCAAGGTCCTGCGCCACACCATGTGGGACGAGGGCGTGCGCCTGGTACGCGACCCCTCCGGTACCCCCATCAAGGCGTCCGACGTGACTCTCGGTTCCGCGTTCCACGTGGTCCCGGAGAACCTCAGCAGCCTGAGCCACGAAGAGGGCTACCTGGACGAGAAGGCCAAGGCCGTGGTCCTGCTCATGCGACTGGCCCCGGAGGACGTCAACGTCTCCCCCGAGCGCAGTGACTGGAACGTGGACGGCATCTTCGCCTACTCCAAGGTCTGCACGCACGTGGGTTGCCCGATCGCCCTGTACGAGCAGCACACGCACCACCTGCTGTGCCCGTGCCACCAGTCCACGTTCGACCTCACGAACGAGTGCGAGGTCATCTTCGGCCCGGCATCCCGCCCCCTGCCGCAGCTGCCCATTACCGTTGATTCCGACGGCTACCTCGTTGCCCGTAGCGACTTCCACGAGCCCGTGGGACCGACCTACTCGCAGCGCGATCTCGCCGTCCAAGACATGCAGGATGAGGCGAACTAATGTCCACATCAACAGACTTCGAATACCGCCCCACGACCACCACGGGCCGGATCGCCAACTTCGTGGACACGCGCGTGGGCGCCTCCGCGATGGTCAAGGAGTTCGGCCGTAAGGTCTTCCCCGACCACTGGTCCTTCATGTTCGGTGAGGTCGCCCTCTACAGCTTCATCATCCTGTTGCTGTCCGGCACCTTCCTGGCGTTCTGGTTCGACCCCACCATGACGTCCTTGCCCTACAACGGCAGCTACGTCCCCATGCAGGGTGTCGAGATGTCCGGGGCGTACGCCTCCACCCTGCACATCTCGTTCGACATCCGCGGCGGCCTCTTCCTGCGGCAGCTGCACCACTGGTCCGCGCTGCTGTTCGTCATGGCGCTGTCCGTGCACATGCTGCGTGTGTTCTTCACCGGCGCGTTCCGCCGCCCGCGTGAGCTGAACTGGGTCGTGGGTTGCGTGCTCTTCATCTTGGCGATCGTGGCCGGCTTCTCCGGCTACTCGCTCCCCGACGACGTGCTCTCCGGTAACGGTCTGCGCATCGCGGACGCGATCGCCAAGGCCGTCCCGATCGTGGGTACCTACATCTCCATGTTCATGTTCGGTGGCGAGTTCCCCGGCCACGCGATCATCGGTCGCCTCTACATCGTGCACGTGCTGATCATCCCCGCGTTGATCCTCATGATGATCGTGATCCACCTGTTCATGGTCGTGGTCCACAAGCACACCCAGTTCCCCGGTCCGGGTCGCACCGAGGACAACGTGGTGGGTTTCCCCGTGGGTCCCATTTACGCCGCGAAAGCGGGTGGATTCTTCTTCATCGTGTTCGGCATCCTGGCCGCCATCGCCGCGACCACCACGATCAACGCGATCTGGAACTACGGTCCCTACGATCCCTCCCCCGTGCAGGCTGGCTCCCAGCCCGACTGGTACATGGGCTTCTCCGACGGCGGTCTGCGCCTGATGCCCGGTCACTGGCCCTTCTCGTGGGAGGTCAACATCTTCGGTCTGGCGGTTCCGCTGGCCATTCTGTTGCCGCTGATCCCCATGGCCCTGATGTTCGGTGTCATGTTCGCGTGGCCGTGGATCGAGCGTTGGGTGACCCGCGACAACCGCGTGCACAACATCCTGGACCGTCCGCGTAACGCGCCGTTCCGCACCGCCGTGGGCGCCGCCGGCGTCACCTTCTACGCCATCCAGATGATCGCGGCCAGCGGCGACCTCATCGCCACCCACTTCCACGTGGCCGTGAACGACGTCATCTACTGGCTGCGAGCCCTGTACTTCCTGGGCCCCATCCTGGCGTTCATCATCACCCGCCGCTTCTGCCTGTCCCTGCAGCGCAAGGACCGGGAGATCGTGCTCCACGGCCGCGAGTCGGGCCGCATCCAGGCCCTGCCC
This sequence comes from Kocuria sp. ICS0012, assembly GCF_001665945.1. NCBI lineage: Bacteria > Bacillati > Actinomycetota > Actinomycetes > Micrococcales > Micrococcaceae > Kocuria > Kocuria sp. ICS0012. The sequence goes on from NZ_LZMM01000007.1 coordinate 11,138, forward strand.
CACGGTGAGTTCGTGGAGGTCCACGAGCCCCTGGATGAATACCGTCGCTACAAGCTCGTGAACTTCGAGGACCGCGAGGTCCAACCCGCTCGTGCCAATGCCAAGGGCAAGGTCACGGCGAGTGAGAAGATGCGCGGCAGTCTGAGCCGGATCTTCTTCGAGGACCGTGTGGCCCCCGTGACGCCCGCCGAGCTGGAAGCGGCTCACGGTCATCACCACGCCGAGCCCGCCAGCGTCGGCGCCGGCTCGCACAGCGCACAGATCGAGAAGTAGGCCCCGGGCCCAGCTGACTCGATCGCTGATCGGGAGGGCCCGTTCGGATCACATAATCCGAACGGGCCCTTTCCTATGCCTCCAGCCCGGAGCCGGCTGGTCACTGTTCTATGCGCTGGCCTCGGCCTCCGTACGCGGCGTCCCGGAGCTGACGGGCACGGCAAGGGTGACGCTCCCGTCCCCATGGATGGTCTGACGATACGGTCCCACGGCGGTGAGCCCCTTGCCTCGAAGTGCCGTGTCCACCATGAGCCATGCGTCCCCGGTATTGACCGGCCGCTCCCCGAACCGAATGACAGCTGCCGTTCCGGCCCCCGGTAAGGTCACGGGGCGAGTACCCGTCATCGGCTCTCCGACGGCCGCTGTGACCCGAATCAGCGTCCTGTCGCCCGTTCCGTCATAGCAGAGATGCACATCCCGCGATTCGATGGCGCCCTGGCCGTTCAACCGCTCGAGAAGGCGAGCCACTGCCCCCGGGATCTCGGTTTCGTCCCGTACCGCTTCCGACATGCCGTGCAACTCGAGCTCCGGCAGGCCTACCAACGCGAGCCCGTGGGCCATTGCTCCCCCTTCCCCTGCAAGTTTCCGCATGGGTTCCATGGAACCATTTAACCCATGACACGGTGTCAGCCGAAGCGTCAGCCTCATCCCCGCTAGATGGTGGCCGCCGCCACTGTGGGCAAGAGAGCCCCCGTGACCTTCTTCGTGGCCCTTTCGTCCAGCAGGATGGAGGGGTGCTCACCGGTCGGCCAGCATGCTCGTGCAGCAGCGGAGGACAAGGGACTCGGCCCTGTCAGAGCAACCACAACCGGCGGTGTTCTTCGGCCTCGACGTCGGCGAGTCCGACCACCACGCCGTGACCGCGGCCGGGAAGACGGTCTACGACAAGGCACTGCCCAACGACGAGGCCCGGCTGCGCGCGATCCTGGATGACCTGGCCGCCCAGATCACCGCCACCTCCAACCGGCTGCGCGGGATGCTCCCCCAGATCCACCCGGCCCTGGAACGGGTCTTGGGGCCACGGGTCACCCACCCGGCGGTAGCCGACCTGCTCAGCCGCTACCCGACCCCGGCCACACTGGCCGCGGCCGGTGGCGGGCACGTGCGGGCCAGGCTCAAGAAGCACGCACCCAGGCTGGCCGAGCCCCTCACGAATGAGATCCTCGATGCACTGAGCCAGCAGACCGCGGTGGTGGCCGGGACCGAGGCAGCTGCCAGCTCGGCCCGGCGCATCCACCGTCACCTGCTGGATCTCGGGCACCAGATGCACCTGCGCACCGTGGGTCGGTGTCTGGCCCGCCTGGGGATTTCCCGCCTGCGCGATCTCACCCCGGACGGGGATGACCTGCGGCGGCCGCCGCGACGGATCCGTGCAGCATAGCCCGGGCACATGGTCCATCTCGATGTCGTCATGAATTCACCTCTGCTTCCGCGCGGTATTCAGCACATCGGCGTCACCGCGCGCGATCTCGACGCCACCACCCGGTTCATCGTCGACAGACTCGGTGCCGGGGTCGTGTACGACGGCCTGACCGCGGACGGCGAACCACGCCGAGGGCGAAGGGCCGGTCCATGTCAAGGCACCGTGGGGAATGCTCGTGGAGCTCCAGAGCATCCCCGCCGGCCATTACTACCCCGAAGGCTCCACGACGCGGGTGTGGATGCCCGATCCCCGTTCATGAGGGGCGCGGCTGATCGTGAACCCTTCCCCGGTGGGACATACGACGAGGCCCGCACCATCCCATGATGATGCGGGCCTCGTCGTATGGTCAGCGGATGCTGATCAGTGAGCGTGCTCCCCGCGGGAGTGCTCGAAGACCAGACCCAGCAGACCGAGAGCGGCCACCGGGACCGCCAGGCCGATGATCCACCATCCGACCGCCAGCGCGGTCACGAACAGCGCCGAGCCGATGCCGAGCAGCAGGGGCCACCAGCTCCACGGGGAGAAGGCCCCGTAGTCACCAGACATCTCCACGATCTCACCGTCCTCGCGGTCCTCCGGGAGCGTGCCCCCGGTGGACCGCTGCACGAGCCAGAGGTAGACCACGAGCATGAAGCTCATCGCGGCCACGGCCAACAGTGCGGGGAACCCGGCGAGTTCCTGGAACTCGGTGACGAATCCGTAGACCAGGCCCACCACGGTGCAGAACACACCGAGCAGCAGGAACGTCTTGATAGTTGCGCTCATCGTCCGTTCCTTCCGGTGCCGCCCACCAGGGGGGTCTCGGCCTCATATTGCTGGCTGGAGAACGCCGAGAGCTCCGGGTGGTGGAGATCCAGCGCGGGGCGCTCGGAACGGATCCGAGGCAACGAGGTGAAGTTGTGACGCGGGGGCGGGCAGGAGGTGGCCCACTCGAGGGAACCACCAAAGCCCCACGGGTCGTCCACTTCCACCTTCTTGGCGTTGCGGTGGGTGGTGTAGACGTTCCAGAAGAACGGGATCATGGACACTCCCAGCAGCATGGAACCGATGGTCGAGAACTGGTTCATCCAGGTGAACCCGTCCTCGGGCAGGTAGTCGGCGTAACGACGCGGCATGCCGTCCACACCCAGCCAGTGCTGGATCAGGAACGTCATGTGGAAGCCCACGAACAGCAGCCAGAAGTGGATCTTGCCGATCCGCTCGTTGAGCATCTTGCCGGTGAACTTGGGCCACCAGAAGTAGAAGCCCGCGAACATGCCGAACACGATGGTTCCGAAGATCACGTAGTGGAAGTGCGCCACCACGAAGTAGGTGTCGGAGACGTGGAAGTCGAGCGGCGGCGTCGCCAGGATAATGCCCGTAAGACCACCGAACAGGAAGGTGAAGAGGAAGCCGAGCACCCACAGGATGGGCGTCTCGAACGTCAGCGACCCCTGCCACATGGTGCCGATCCAGTTGAAGAACTTCACGCCGGTGGGCACCGCGATCATCATGGTCATGAAGGAGAAAAAGCCCAGGGCCACCGCGCCGGTCACGTACATGTGGTGCGCCCACACGGTCACGGACAGCGCCGCGATAGCGATGGTCGCGAAGACGAGACCCTTGTACCCGAAGATCGGCTTGCGGGAGAACACCGGGACGATCTCCGAGACGATGCCGAAGAACGGCAGGGCCAACACGTAGACCTCGGGGTGACCGAAGAACCAGAACAGGTGCTGCCACAGGATGGCGCCACCGTTCTCGGCGTCGAACACGTGGCCGCCGAGTCGCCGGTCCATACCCAGCGCGAACAGGGCGGAGGCCAGCGGCGGGAAGATCATGATGATCAGCATGGAGGTGATCAGCGTGGTCCAGGTGAAGATGGACATGCGCCACATGGTCATACCCGGCGCACGCATGCACACGATGGTCGTGATGAAGTTCACGCCACCCATGATGGTGCCGAAGCCCTGCAGGCCCAGGCCGAAGACCCATAGGTCACCACCAACGCCCGGACTGAATGTCGTGCTGTTGAGTGGCGCGTAGGCGAACCATCCGAAGGAGGCCGCGCCCTGCGGGGAGATGAACCCGGATACCGCGATGAGCGAGCCGAAGAGGAAGAACCAGAACGCGAGGGCGTTCAGACGGGGGAAGGCCACGTCCGGCGCACCGAGCTGCAGGGGCACGATCACGTTGGCGAAACCGATGAACAGCGGGGTGCCGAACATCAGCAGCATGATGGTGCCGTGCATGGTGAACAGCTGGTTGTACTGTTCCTTGGTCTCGAGGATCTGCATGCCCGGCTGGAAGAGCTCGGCGCGGATCAGCAGAGCCATCACGCCACCGGCGCAGAAGAAGATGAAGGACGAGATCAGGTACATGTACCCGATGGTCTTGTGGTCGGTCGAGGTGAGCCAGTTGACGATCACCCGGCCCTTGGACCGTGGGACAACGCGGGGTGCGGTCGTGGCCGCGTCGTCCCGCGAATATTCGAGCGTAGACATTGCCTATCCCCTAGTTGTTGGACGTTTCGTTGAGGTTCGGGTTGCGGTTGTACTCGTCCCCGAGGATGCCCGTGTTGCCTTCGTCGCGCAGGCGCTGCATCTGGGCGTCGTACTCCTGCTGGCTCACGACGGCCACGTTGAAGAGCATCTCGGAGTGGTACTCACCGCACAGCTCGGCGCACTTGCCGGCGAAGGTACCCTCGCGGCCGGTGGTGAAGCTCATGTAGTTGGTGCGATCCGGGATCATGTCGATCTTTTCGAGGAAGGCGGGCACCCAGAACGAGTGGATGACGTCGCGGGACGTGATCTCCAGCTCGACCTTGCTGTCGGCCGGCAGGTACAGGGTGGGCAGGGTCTCCTCGACGCCGGGCTCGCCCGTGAGGTGCGCCTGGATGCCCTGGTAGTGGACGTTGTCGTCCAGGTAGTTGAAGTCCCACGCCCACTGCTTGCCGTACACCTGGATCTTGACGTCCGGGTTCTCGAAGCGGTCCGTGATGGCCGTTTGCGCGCGGAACGAGAAGAAGAAGAGGGTCACGATCAGGGCGATCGGGACGATCGTGTAGAAGATCTCCAGCGGGGCGTTGTACGCGAGCTGGCGGGGGTAGCCGGTCTCGTTCTTACGACGCCGGTAGGCGACCATGCACCAGAGCATCAGACCCCACACCACGAGACCCACGCCGAGCGCCGCGATCCACGACCCGATCCACAAGTCGATGACCTGATCGGCGTTGTCGGTGGTGCCCCGTTCGGTGGGCAAGAAGCCCAGCTTCGATTGCTCCGAGCAAGCGGTGAGCGAGATCGTCGCCAGGACTGCCACTGCCGAGGCCTTGAGCGCTCGGCGGCGGCGGCTGCCGGTTCGAGTTTGCGAACTCACAGACGGCCCTTCCTCTTTGTGTGTGTGGGTTCCGCATCGGTCCTGCGCGTGGGCACAATGGACGCGTTGCCCGTGGATGGTTCTCCCTAGGAAGCTTACCCCTCCACCCCCGGATCCGCTGACACTGTGTCAGCACGCCGTGTCGCGAGCGGGGCCGTCCGCAGACCCCGCCGATCCCCTCCCCTGCGTGCACCGATGAGCCCTTCGAGCGGGCACGGAAAAGGGGTGCGCACGGACCCCCGTGAGGATCCGAACGCACCCCTGTTCGGTGCGGTCGATCAGTGGAACGAGTCACCGCACGCGCATGAGCCCTGCGCGTTGGGGTTGTCGATCGAGAAGCCCTGCTTAGAGATGGAGTCCTCGAAGTCCACGGTGGACCCGCTCAGGTACGGGACGCTCATCTTGTCCACGATGACCTCCACGCCGTCGAAGCCGCGGACGTGGTCGCCGTCGAGGACGCGCTCGTCGAAATACAGCTGGTAGATCAGACCGGAGCAGCCGCCCGGCTGCACGGCGACGCGCAGCCGCAGGTCGGTGCGCCCCTCCTGCTCGAGCAGGTCGCGGACCTTCTGGGCCGCGGTGTCCGTGAGCAGGACCTCGTGGGTGGGCGTGTCCTGGGTGATCTCGTTGTCGGTGGTGACGCTCATGGTGCTCACTTTCTGTGCGACGCGGGGTTGCGACCCCGGGTTCGGTGGATCCCTTCTGCCTGGTGGAACGCGCCGGCGCGGGGAATCATTCCGCGCTGCGCTCTCCCTGTTGGGCCAGCGCCGCGAGCACGAGGGCCTCGGCGGTGACGGCGTGCAGGAAGTCCCCGATGTGCAGGGATTCGTTGGCGCTGTGGGCCCGGGTGTCCGGGTCCTCGATACCAGTGATCAGGATCTGTGCCTCAGGGTACGCCCGGGTGAGGGTCGCGGTGAAGGGGATGGATCCGCCCATCCCCGCCGTGACGGCCGGACGTCCCCACGCCTGTTCGAAAGCCCACAGGGCGATCTGCGAGCTCACGGCGCCGGTGTCCGCACGGAAGGCGGGGCCGGTCTCCTCGAGCGCGAAGCTCACGTGCGCGCCGAACGGGGCGTTGTCCTCCACGTGCTTGCGCAGCGCCTCCCCCGCTTCCCGCTCGTCCTGGCCAGGAGCGATCCGCAGGCTCAGCTTGGCGCGCGCGGTGGCCGCGATGGTGTTGGAGGCGGTCGCGACATCGGTGACGTCGATCCCCGTAACGGACAGCGCCGGCTGGGTCCACAGCCGCGACGAGATCGAGCCGCGCCCGGCAAGTTGCACACTGTCCAACACGCCGGCGTCCTCGCGGAAGCGGTCCTCGTCGTAGTCCACGTCCGTGTCGTCCTCGCTCAGCAGCCCAGCGACGGCCACGGCGCCGTCGTCGTCGTGCAGGGTCGCGATCAGTCGCGACAGCAGCGTGGGTGCGTCCAGAACGGGCCCGCCAAACATGCCGGAGTGCACCGAGTGGTCCAGCACGCTGACCTCCACGATCCCTCCGACGACGCCGCGCAGGCTCGTCGTGAGTGCCGGGACGCCCACCTCCCAGTTCGCGGAGTCCGCGATCACGATGACGTCCGCGGCGAGCTTGTCCCGGTGCGCGGCCAGGAAGTCCTCGAAGCCGGGCGAACCGGCCTCCTCCTCGCCCTCGATAAACACGGTCACACCCAGGCCCGGGTGCTCGCCGATGCGCTCGAAGAACGCGCGCAGCGCGCCCACGTGCACCATAACGCCGGCCTTATCGTCGGCCGCGCCGCGACCCCAGAGCCGACCGTCCTTCTCCACGGCCTCGAACGGCTCGGTGTTCCACAGTTCGCGCTTGCCCGGGGGTTGGACGTCGTAATGGGCGTACAACAGGATCGTGGGGTACCCGGGTGCCGCGGCCTTGCGAGCGACGACGGCGGGGTGCCCCGGAGCGTCCCCGCGGGGCTCGCGCAGGATCTCCACGCTGTCGAAAGGCAGGTCCCGGAGCAGACCGGCCACGGCCTCGGCACTGCGCTCGAGGTCGGCGGCGTCGAACGAGTCCCACGCGATGCCGGGGATCGCCACGAGAGAGCCGAGTTCTTCCAGCAGGATGTCCCGGGAACCGTCCACGCTCGCCCGGAGGGCGTCAACGGTGTCGGAGCTGGGACGTGTGAAGTCAGTAGCCATGGGCCCAGCCTAACGGCGGGAGCTCGGCGCGCACCGTGGCAAGCCCGTTCGGTTGCCTCCTGTCACGCGCGCGGTGACGTCGTGGCACTCCGGTAGGCTTGTCGGGTGTTTCGACGCAAGAAGTCAGCTGAATCCTCGGGATCCACCGCCGTGGGCGCGCGCGCCACGACCGATCCCGCCGTCCCCACCGACCGCGGTGGGCAGCCCGGTGGCGGGAGGACGCCCGAGGGCAAGAAGGGCCGCCCCACCCCCACCCGCAAGGAACAGGAGGCCGCGCGTCGCCGACCCCTGATCCCGGAGGACCGCAAGGCCGCCAAAGCCGAGTCCAGGATCGCGGAACGGGAACGGCGCGCCCAGGCACAGGCCGGCATGGCCGCCGGAGACGAACGCTACCTGGGCCCGCGGGACGCTGGGCCCCAGCGCCGTTTCGCCCGGGACTGGGTGGACTCACGGTTCAACATCGGCGAGTACGTGCTGATCTTCCTGCTGTTGATCCTGGTCCTGATGTTCCTGCCGGTGCAGTCCGTGGCCATCACACTGATCTGGGTCGTGTACGGCTACATTATCCTGTGCGTGATCGACGCGATCATCATGTCCAACCGACTGCACGCGGCACTGCGCCGCACGTTCGGCACCGTCCAGCCCGGCACCCGCTGGTACGCCGCGATGCGTACCTTTACGATGCGCCGCATGCGCCTGCCCAAGCCGCAGGTGCGCCGGGGCGAGCGTCCCGAGTAACACCCGCAGAACCCGCGAGGGGGGGGGGGCCCCCCCGGGGGGGGGGCCGGGCGGGGGGGCGGCGGGGGGGGGGGGGGGGGGGGGGGGGGGCGGGGGGGGCGGGGGGCGGGCGGGGCGGCGGGGCGGCGGGGGCGGGGCGGGGGGGGGGGGGCGGG